>JAIOPW010000030.1 GCA_021413665.1 Rhodocyclales bacterium
CCGAAAACCGCGTTGGCGGTGTCGCGACCCCGACGCAGTGACGACTCGTCGACCACGTCATCATGCAGCAGTGTGGCGGTATGGATGAATTCCACCACGGCAGCGAGTTCGTGATGGCGGGTACCGGAATAGCCGCAGGCGGTGGCCGAGAGCAGCACCAGTGCGGGACGCATGCGCTTGCCGCCGGCCGAAATGATGTACTCGGCGACCTGGCGCACCAGTACCACATCCGAATGCAGTCGCTCCCGAACGACGGCGTCGACCGCGCTCATGTCGGCGGCAATGGGGGCGTAAAGGCTGGCAATGTCCACGGCGGGTTTCGAGTGCTGGAGCGAAAGCGCGATGTTAGGCGGCGCCTGTGCCGGCGTCAACGGAACCGAGCCGTGGTTTCGCGCAGAGCGCCGGATCGAGCGGAGCGAAAACGGCATCTGCTCCGGGTGCCTCACTGTCCCTGGAGCTTGAGTAGCGCCTTGACCTGCGGCCACTGTCGGCGACTGACCGGCAAGCGGTCTTCCGCGCCGTCCAGGATCACCTGCCAATGCGCTTCCGTGTCGCCCGCGTCGGCCGCGCGCTCGACTCCGGTCACCGCCGCTCGCGCGACGAGACAATTGCGATGAATGCGCAGAAAGCGCTGGCTGAATTCGGCTTCAAGGTGCACCAGCGACTCCTCCAGCAGGAATTCGCGCTCTGCGGTGCGCGCCGTGACGTATTTTTGCTCTGCCTTGAGATAAAGAATTTCGGCAACGGACACCAGCAGGATGCGACCGCGCTCGAGGCAGGACAGGTTTTGCCGTATCGCCAGCGCCGACTTTTCGAACCGTACCGAGTCATCCGCACGACGCCGGGCCTTTTTCAGTGCATCGGCGAGCCGGTTGGCGCGCACTGGTTTGACCAGATAGTCCAGTGCCGCGAGTTCAAAAGCCTGGACCGCGTACTGGTCGAAGGCGGTGACGAATATCACGGCTGGCGCAGTGGGCAGCCGCGCCAGATGACGGGCGAGTTCCACCCCGTCCATGCCCGGCATCCGGATGTCGATCAATGCCACATCGAAGTCGCCGGCCTGTGCCTGTTCCAGCGCAGCGTGGCCATCGGCCGCCTCGGCCACCACGACGCTCGGCACATCGGCCGCGATGTCGCCCAGCAAGTCGCGCAGGCGCGCACGCGCGGGGGCCTCGTCATCGACCAACAGCAAGCGCAGGACATCGCTCATCGTTCCGCCACCGGACGATAGGGAAACTCGATGGAAACACAAAAGCGACCGGCGCCGACCTGCGTCGTCATGGTTGCCTCAAGGTCGAAGAACAGCATCAGCCGTTCGCGGATATTGTTAAGCGCCATCTGGTTGCCATGGGTATGGCTGTCGGCGACGGCGATCGGGTTGGAAAGTTCCACCCGCAGCCGGGAATCCTTGCACTCGAAGCGAATGGTGATTTCCCCGGGCTGCGTCGCCGGCTCGATGCCGTGATAGACGGCGTTCTCCAACAGCGGCTGCAGCATCAGCGGCGGCACCAGCGGATCCGGCGGGCAGGCGGCCATGTCCCACACCACGCGCACGCGTTCGCCCAGACGCAAGCGTTCCAGGTTGATGTACTGGCGCGCGACCTGGATTTCCTCCGACAACGGAACCAGATCGGCGTTTTCACGCATCAGCACGCGGAACAGGTCGGACAGTTCTTCGAGCGCAGTCTCTGCCCGCCGAGGATCGGAACGTATGACCCCCAGTACCGCATTGAGTGCGTTGAACAGAAAATGCGGACGGATGCGCGCGGTCAGCGCCAGCAATCGGGCCTCCGCCAGGGCGGGTGATCTCGCCCGTCCGCTGATCTCGAACCATCCCAGCAACAGGATGACGGCAATCACCGTCCACAACGCGGTCCGGCCGAATCCCGCCGCATCCGGTGCTGCCAACTGCATTGCCGCATAAAGGCTGCGCACGGCGGCGGTTACCAGGAGCACCAGCATGACCGCGACTGTGATCCGCATCCATTTCGGCAAGCGCACCGACCAGGTACTGGCGAGGCCCAACAGCGCCAGACTGGCCAAGGTCACCGGTTCGATCAGCATCGCCAGATCCCGGAATTCGGTGAAGAACCAGCGCCATTCACGGTTGGCCGCAAGCGTGGCGAGCAGGGCACCGGCGTTCACTACCAGCAACACCTGCAGCCAGGTGCCGGCCTTGCGCAAGTCCGGCAGACCGGACAGCGTGGGGTTTCCCCTTATACTTCGCACTTGGCTCAACTGCCTTTCACCTATGATTTTCCAGTGTTTTTACCACACGCATTGCCAACTGACATGGCAACCCGATTATGACAGAACCGAAACAACCGGCATCTCCAGAACTCCAGGGAGCCTGGTCCGGCCGCTTTTCCGAACCCGTATCCACCCTGGTCAAACGCTACACCGCTTCCGTCTTCTTTGATCGCCGCATGTGGCGGCAGGACATCCGGGCCTCGCTGGCGCATGCCCGCATGCTGGCACGACAGGGCATTATCGGCGCCGCCGACTTGGCGTCCATCGAGCAGGGCATGACCGCGATATCGGCCGAAATCGAGGCGGGTGGTTTCAACTGGAATCTCGATGATGAGGATGTACACCTCAACATCGAAAAGCGCCTGACCGCCCTGGTCGGCGATGCCGGCAAGCGCCTGCACACCGGGCGCTCGCGCAACGACCAGGTCGCCACCGACATCAGGCTCTGGCTGCGCGACACCATCGACGAGATCGACGGCCTGCTGCGCGATTTCCAGAAGTCGCTGCTCGACACGGCGGAAATCCACGTCGCCACTCCCCTGCCCGGCTTCACCCACCTTCAGGTGGCGCAACCGGTAACCTTCGGCCATCACCTGCTGGCCTATTTCGAGATGCTGCGCCGCGACCGCGAGCGCTTCGCCGACTGCCGCCGTCGTGTGAATCGCCTGCCGCTGGGCGCCGCCGCGCTGGCCGGCACCACCTTTCCGATCGACCGCGAGTCGGTGGCGCGCGAACTTGGCTTCGAGTCCGTCTGCGAGAACTCGCTGGACGCCGTTTCCGACCGCGACTTCGCCATCGAATTCCTGGCCGCCGCATCGCTGGTGATGACGCATGTTTCGCGCTTCTCCGAAGAACTGATTCTGTGGATGAGCCCGCGGATCGGCTTCATCGATCTGGCAGACCGCTTCTGCACCGGCTCGTCGATCATGCCGCAAAAGAAAAATCCGGACGTGCCGGAACTCGCGCGGGGCAAGACCGGCCGCGTCTTTGGTCACCTGATGGGGCTGCTGACGCTGATGAAGGGCCAGCCGCTGGCCTACAACAAGGACAACCAGGAGGACAAGGAGCCGCTGTTCGACACCGCCGACACGCTGATCGATACCCTGCGCATCTTTGCCGACCTGGTGCCAGGCATCCGGGTCAAATCCGAGGCCATGGCCGCGGCCCTGCGTCAGGGTTACGCCACCGCAACCGACCTCGCCGACTATCTGGTGAAAAAGGGGCTGCCGTTTCGCGACGCGCATGAAGCGGTGGCGCGTGCGGTGCGTGCCTGCGAGACGCGCGGCTGCGACCTCCCGGACCTGACGCTGGCCGAGTTACGCTCCTTTTCGCCGCTGGTGGATGAGGACGCCTTCGGCGTGCTGACCGTAGCCGGCTCGCTGGCCGCCCGCAACCATCTCGGCGGCACCGCGCCGGCACAAGTGGCCGCGGCGATTGTCCGTTCCCGCGCACGACTGTGACCACCCATCGATGGTGATGCCCGCGCGCATTGGCAAATACGAGATTCGCGGCAAGCTCGGCGAGGGCGCCACCTCCATCGTTTACCTTGGCTTCGACCCCTTTGCCAAGCGCGAGGTCGCGGTCAAGGCGATCTTCCCCGAAGTACTGCGCGACAAGGAACGCGGCCGCCTCTACCGCCACCTGCTGATGACCGAAGCGTCACTGGCGGGCAAGCTCATGCATCCCCACATCGTGCAGATATTCGATGCGGTGGTGGCCGAAGACCAGAGCTACATCGTCATGGAGTACGTCAAAGGGGGAACTCTCGAACCTTTCTGTACCCCCAGCAGCCTGCTGCCGGTGGACCGACTGGTGGAGATGATCTTCAAATGCACGCGCGCGCTCGACTATGCCTTTCGCGCAGGGGTCACCCATCGCGACATCAAGCCGGCGAACATCCTCCTGGTAGATGCGGCGGACAGCGCGGAGCGCAGCGGCGGCGACATCAAGATCTCGGACTTCGGCGCGGCGCTCATGGCCAGCGACGAACAGACCCGCACCCAGGTATCGGGCGTTGGCTCGCCGGCCTACATGTCGCCACAACAGGTGCGCGACATTCCGCTCAACCATCAGACCGACATCTACTCGCTGGGCGTGGTGATGTACCAGTTGCTGACGGGGCGACTGCCGTTCCAGTCGACGTCCAACTACGGCATGATCTACCAGATCTGCAACGCCGATCCGCCGCCACCCTCGACCCTGCGCACCGACATGCCGGCCAGCCTCGACGCGGTGGTCGCCCGCGCCATGCAAAAGGAAGTCGGCGCGCGCTACCAGACCTGGGAGGAGTTCTCCCATGATCTCGCACAATCCTTCCGCAACAAGCAGATCTCGGCGCAGCGCCAGGCCTTCCCCGACAGCGAAAAATTCGAAGCGCTGCGCGCCTTGCCTTTTTTTGTCGAATTTTCCGACGTGCACCTGTGGGAAGTAGTGCGCTTTTCGCGCTGGGATGAAGTGATCGCCGGTACCGTGATCATGAAGGACGGCGAGCGCGGCAACTTCTTTTCCTTCCTGCTGGATGGCGAACTGACGGTCTCGAAGAGCGGCCACGCGCTGGGAACGCTGGTGGCAGGCGAATGCTTCGGGGAAATGGCCATCATCCGCCGCGGCGAGCATACGCGCGGCGCCGACGTCGTCGCGCAAACGGCGACACGCGTCGTCACCATTTCGGCGCAGGCTTTGCAGCACGCTTCGGAAGTGTGCCGCATGCACTTCTACCAGGGCTTCCTCGATGTCATCGCCGGTCGGCTGGCGGATGCCAATGCCCGCCTGGCGTCCCTTTGACCCCCGAGTTCGACGACGAATTCGGGGTCATGGCGGCGGCAATCGCCGAGCGGACGGGATCCCCCTTCACCCGGTATTCGGCCACCCCGATCCGCGGCGGTTCGATACATCGCGCCTGGCGACTTTCAGATGGTCGCCGCCACTTCTTTGTAAAGACCAGTGCGGTCGCCGCCGCACCGATGTTTGCCGCGGAGGCACAAGGACTCAAGGTTCTGTCGGATGCCGGCGTGGTGCGAACGCCGACTTTCATCACGGCCGGCCAAACCGGAACGCAGGCCTTTCTGGTCCTCGAACACCTCGAGCTGGCAAACCTCGATCGGCAAGGCGGCGCACAACTGGGGACAAGCCTGGCGCAATTGCATCGCATCACCGGCGACTCCTTCGGCTGGAGCCAGGACAACTTCATCGGCGCCACTCCGCAGCAAAACGCGATGCACGTCAGTTGGCCGCACTTCTTCGGCGAACGTCGGCTGCGGCCACAACTTCAGCTCGCGTTGCAAAACGGCATGGACAAGGCCCTGGTGGCGAAAGGTAATGCGGTGATCGAGCGCGTCGGCGGCCTCTTCATCGACTACCGGCCGGTGCCCAGCCTGCTGCACGGCGACCTGTGGTCGGGCAACGCGGCGCAAACCAGCGATGGAGCGCCGGTGATCTTCGATCCCGCCTGTTATTTCGGCGACCGCGAATCCGATTTTGCCATGGCGGAACTCTTCGGCGGCTTTCCCACGAGCTTCCATGCCGCCTACCGCACCGCCTGGCCACTGGATCCAGGCTATGAAACGCGCAAACCGCTCTATAACCTGTACCACATCCTGAATCACTTCAACCTCTTCGGCGACGCCTATCTGGGTCAGGCGCAACGAATGATCCAAGGCTTGCTGGCACTGCTCAAACGCTGATTCAGGCAGCCTTGACGATCGGCTCCAACTGCTTCTGCAGCTCGCCCGACTGGTACATTTCGGTCATGATGTCGCTGCCGCCCACGAATTCGCCGCTTATATAGAGTTGCGGCACGGTCGGCCAGTTGGCATAGTCCTTGACACCCTGACGCACGTCAGGATCCGCGAGCACATCGACAGTGACCAGGTTCTTGACGCCACAGGCCTGCAAAATCTGAATCGCCCGCGCTGAAAAACCGCATTGCGGGGCCTGCGCCGTACCCTTCATGTAAAGCACCACCGGGTTGCCGGTAACCGTGTCGTGAATCTTTTGCTTGATGTCCATGGTATTTCCAAAAATAGTTGAGTAAATAACTCGGGATATTCTAGCGGGGCGGTACCCTGCCGGTCAAGTCCCGCAACACGCCGATTCGAGACGGCCGGGAACCTTGAGCGACAGGGTTCCTCCAGCGAGGCAAACCTCTGTGAGCGTAAGGTTTGCAGGCTCTCGGCGACAAAGCATTACACTTCTTCAGAATCGAGAGCATCCATGCTGATCCGCCGCCCCGACGATATTCGCCCCTCTGAAATCACGTCCCGCTGCCTGTTCGAGCGCCGCCGCGAGTTTCTGCGTCTGTCCGCCGGTGTCGCTTTGGCCGGCATCTTTCCTTCCGCTCACGGCGCGCTTGGGCCCGGCCGGTCGAGCAGCTATTCGACCAGCGAGACACCGACGCCACTCAAACATGTGACGGCCTACAACAACTATTACGAATTCGGCACCGACAAGGAAGATCCGGCGCGAACCGCACACGGCCTGCGCGTGCGGCCATGGACGATCAGCATCGACGGCCTGGTAAGGCAGCCGAAGACACTGGGCATCGAGGACATCCTGAAACTGGCGCCGCTGGAAGAGCGCATCTACCGCCTGCGCTGCGTCGAAGGCTGGAGCATGGTGATTCCCTGGCTGGGCATTCCCGTATCCTCCCTGCTGAAGCTGGTCGAGCCGCTGGGCAGCGCGAAGTACGTCGAATTCATCACTGCCGTACAACCGGAGACAATGCCCGGTACGCGAACCCGGGTGCTCGACTGGCCCTACACCGAGGGCCTGCGGCTGGACGAAGCGATGCACCCCTTGTCCATCATGGCCGCGGGCCTGTACGGCGATGTGCTGCCGAACCAGAACGGCGCCCCGCTGCGCCTGGTGGTGCCATGGAAATATGGATTCAAGAGCGGCAAGTCCATCGTCAGGATCCGGTTCACGGACAAAGAGCCACGCACCTCCTGGGTGAAATCCGCGCCGCAGGAATATGGCTTCTACTCCAACGTCAATCCGGATGTCGATCATCCACGCTGGAGCCAGGCGCGCGAGCGCCGCATCGGCGAATTCAGCAAACGCACGACCTTGATGTTCAATGGCTACGCCGAACAGGTCGGCCAGCTCTACACGGGCATGGACTTGAGGAAAAACTTTTGAATCCCGCCCTGATCAAACCGCCATTGTTCCTTGCCTGCCTCGCGCCGCTGGGCTATTACGCCTGGGGTGCCCAGACCGACACGCTGGGTGCGAATCCCATTGAAGCCGTGACGCGCGGACTGGGAGACTGGGCGCTGAACTTCCTGTTGATCACGCTCATGGTCACGCCGCTGCGCAGGCTTTCCGGATGGGCCTGGCTTGGCCGTCTGCGCCGAATGGTGGGCCTTTTCGTATTTTTCTATGCAAGCCTGCATTTGGCCACCTACCTCTGGTTCGACCAGTTCTTCGACTGGCAGGCCATCGCGAAGGACATTCTCAAGCGCCCGTTCATTACCGTCGGCATGATCAGCTTCGCCCTGTTGCTGCCGCTGGCGGCAACGTCGAACGCCTTCGCCATCCGCAAGCTCGGCGGCCGCCGCTGGCAGGAGCTGCATCGCAGCGTCTATGCCATCGGCCTGTTGGCCGTGCTGCACTACTCATGGATGGTCAAGGCCGACATCAGCCGGCCGCTGACCTACGCGGCGGTGCTTGGGGTTCTGCTGGGCCTGCGCGTGTGGTGGCGGGTCCAGGAACGCAACAAGCAACTGGCCGGCGCCTACATGCCCGGGCCGCGCGGGCGCATCATCCCGATTGTCGTCAGAAAGTAGGCTTGCGCAGGCGGATCAGACGAAACCAGCCCGAGGCCAGCGCGGCTTCATTGGCCGTCACGTTCAAGCCGCCGACGGCGTCCAGCACATCCTCGAAAACCACGTCGAGGCGCGTCGCGACGTGGCGCGTCAACGGATTCAACAGGCGCTTCCAGCCGGCTTCGCCAGGCTTGAGGAACTTGTCGAATACCAGCAACTCGCCGCCGGGCTTCAGTACGCGCACCGCTTCGGCCAGGCAAAGAGTCGGCGCCGGCACCACGGCGAGGATCAAGTGCAGCACGGCCACGTCGAAGCTGGCATCGTGAAACGGCAGGCGCTGCACGTCCCCGCGCAACGGCGCGAAGTGCAGGCCGGCGGCGCGCGGACGGGCGCGCTTCAACATCGAGGCCGTCAGGTCGAGGCCGACATAGCGATGTTGCGACGGCAAGTGCGGCAGATCGAGCCCGGTGCCGACTCCCAGCAGCAGCACATGGCGCGGCGGGCCATCGGCCAATGCCGCCAGGCTGCGCTTGCGAGCGCCATGCGTGGCCGCCGTCAGGAAGGCGTCGTAAAAGGGAGCGGCCAGCGTGTAGCTGTGCTTCAGACTCAATGCAGCACGCGCGGCATGGACAGCACGAACTCGGCGATGGGCGCGTCGAACTGCACACCATCGTCGGCCGTCATCTGGTAGCTGCCCTTCATGGTGCCCACCGGCGTCGCCAGCTGGCAGCCGCTGGTGTATTCGAAACTTTGCCCGGGGGCCAGCAATGGCTGGTGGCCGACCACGCCCAAGCCCCGCACTTCCTGCTCATGGCCCTCGGCATCGGTAATGACCCAGTGTCGCGAAATCAGTTGCGCCGGAACGTTGCCGGTATTGCTGATGGTGACGGAGTAGGCGAAGACGTGACGATTGATCGCCGGATCGGACTGCTCCGCAACATAGCGGGTCTCCACCGCAATCGCCACTTCGTATTTCTTTGCCTCGGCCATGGGCTGGCATTCAACACCAATTCACGCCACGGAGCAAGGAGGCGCTGCGCCGGCTGCTATCGCCCGCGGGACGAGACAACGATCATCATTCTTGACCATTGCCGTCGATTCCGCGACACTTCGTCAATGCGAGCCAGCTAAGCACCCACCATTCCGTTCGAATCCGTTTCATGACCTCCCACGAATCAAGCACGGCGGCGCCGAGTTTTTACGACCGGCTGCGCAACGCCGGCATCGAACCCGACGACAGCGAAGAGCTGCGGCTGAACAAGGCGCTGCTGATGCTCGCCACCGGCCTCGTCAGCGTGGCGATCATGGTCTGGGTCACGATCTACTCCATCCTCGGCCCCCAGTTCTCGGCAACGCTGCCTTTCGCCTTCCAGATATTGCTGGCGGGCAACATGATCTTCTACATCAGGTCGCGCAACTTCGATTTTTTCCGCATCAGCCAGTTGGGGCTGTTCCTGTTCCTGCCCTTCATCGCGCTGTGGAGCGGCGGCACCATCATCTCCACCAGCGGCGTGATGCTGTGGGCCCTGCTTGCACCCGTTGGCGCCATCCTCTGCATCGGCGTGAATCAGTCGGTCGGGTGGTTCATCGCCTGGGTGATCCTGACCGCCCTGTCCGGCGCCGCCGACTTCTATCTCGCCGACTCGGTGATCGCGCAGAAGTCGAACGTTCCGATACGCACCACGATATTCTTCTTCGCCCTCAATTTCATCTCGGTGTCGACCATCATCTACATGCTGCTGCGCCTGTCGATCGCGGAGAAGCGCAAGATGCAGCAAAGTCTCGAAGAAGCGCACCAGCAGGTACAGGTCGAACAGGAGCGCTCGGAAAAGCTGCTGCTGAACATCCTTCCCGGCGCCGTCGCCGAACGGCTGAAGAACTCGAACAAGACCATTGCCGACGGCTTCGCCGACGTCACCGTGATGTTCGCCGACATCGTGAACTTCACCCAGGTGGCGGCCAACATGTCGCCGTCGCAGGTATTCGCCATGTTGAACCGCATCTTCTCGGCTTTTGACGAACTGGCCGAGCAATACGGGCTCGAAAAGATCAAGACCATAGGCGATGCCTACATGGTGGCCGGCGGACTGAACGAAGAGCTGCCCGAGTATGCCGCCGCCGTCGCCGACATGGCGGTATCCATGCGCGACCTGCTGCGGCGCGATTTCGTGGTCAACGCGGCACACCTCGAAGTGCGCATCGGCATTGGCACCGGCCCGATCGTCGCCGGCGTGCTGGGCAAGAAGAAGTTCATTTACGACCTCTGGGGCGACACCGTGAATATCGCCAGCCGCATCACCTCGGAAGGCGTGCCGGGGATGATCCAGTGCGACACCACGACTTACCACCGCCTGGCCGGAAGTTTCGATTTCCACGAGCCGCAGACGATCTACCTCAAGGGCAAGGGCAACATGACGGTGTATCGACTGATCGGCCGCAGGGGCGCGTCTGACAGCGAAGAAGCTTAGCGCGCCAGCGCCAGGCGGAAGCAGACGCGACCGGCTCGATTCTCCATCAGTTCCAGGCGATAGCCCGCCGCCTGCGCATAGCGCGCCGCGTTATAGAGGCCGATGCCGTAACCGCTTTCCGACGACACGGGCCCCAGAAACAGACTGGACGCGATGTCCGCCGCCATCGCCGAACCATTGTCGCAAACGATCAGTTCAAAGCCGGCCGGGTCGGCTATCAGTTCGACCTGGACGATCAGGTCCGGCTCACGCAAATGCTTTTCGGCGGCATTGCGCACCAGATTCTCGACGACGCCGGAAAATACCTCGGCCGGAAGCTCGCCCTCGAACGGCATGTCGGCCTTGAATCTCACCCAGGTCAGCGCCGCCAGTCTTTGCCCGAGTTCCTGCCACCAGTCCGCGGCCGGGATTGAACGCACGGTTGAAAGATCGTGTGGCGCATTGAGTTTTGAAAGGGTTTCCGCCAACCGTTCGCTGATCGCCGGCAACTGGCGCCGCAACAAGGCCTGATAAGCCGCCGACGAAACGGCGCCCGTCTCGGCACCGGCCGAGCATACGGCGTTCAGCGACTGCAACAGGTTCTTCACGTCGTGGGTCAGCCGCGCCCCGGTCTCGTGGATCGCCTGCATGTAGGACAACTGCTTGAACGCCAGCGTGCGTTGCTTGTCGGCATGGAACTGCGCGAGCAACTGGGCCAGCAGATTGCAGTGCCAGATCAGTGTCGGCGACAGTGCATGCAGGGTGTAGAGCACCAGCACCATGCCGCCGTGGCTGAACTCCCAGCGACGGCCTTCGGTCGCGCCGAAGCATCCGCTGCTGTTGCCGGCGACCCATTCCCCGCCGGTCACCCAGGGCAGCCGCTGGCTGATTTCGGCACAGGCCTGCTCCAGGAAGGCTTGCGGATCGTCTTCACGCGACGCCAGATTGGTCAGCGCCTGCAGCCATTGCTCGATCGGCAGACCGATCGACATCAGGTAGCGCGAAAACAGTCCGCCGAGGCCGGCAAAGCCCGAATGCGGGTTCCAGGCGAGGCCGAGCATCATCAGCATCGCGCCGGTCACCATCAGGGTCTGCAGCAGTGCCTCGACATACCCGCTGTCGAGCAGCAGCATTGCCGCCAGGGTGCCCAGCATCAGCACCGCCAGGAGCAGGAACACGAACAGGCTATAGACGAAATCGACCACCTCGCGACCGTCGTCGGTTTCCCGCCCCGGGGGCAGCAGCGCCATCACCATCAGGACCAGCGGCAGCCCGATGTAGCCGAGCAAAAGAATCGGCTGCGACGGCTTTACGATAGGTACCGCCAGGGGAGCGGCCATCAGCAACAGCGACGCCACCAGGAAGCCCAGGGCCAGCAGGTAGAACAACCGCGGTGCGCGCGCGCCGAACAGCAGCACCTTGCCGCCGACAATACCCGCCAGCATCATGATCCACACTGCGACCATCCAGCCCTTGAGGAATATCCCCACCAGCAGAAGCACCCCCGAAAGACCGAGCAGTGCCGGCATCGACAAACGCCGGTCGGCATGTACAAAGGGTTGCCAGAGCATGAACAGGCCAAGATGGACAATGACAAATGTACGGCCCACCGGCGTGTCCGGCCCTTGCCAGAGGACCACGTACAAGGCGGCCAGCAGGGCCAGCAGCAAACCCCGCCGAAGCGTAATCAACCTGGCGGTCAGGATTGCTGGAAGTGAGGAAATCGCCACGAAAGAGGTCTTGGCTGGGGCAGGATGCTCCGATTGTAGCCAAGCTGGCCGGAGCGCAGGCTGCCGGATTGCGGACAGATGTGTCAGTTTTTTGACAGTGCGTAATCGGACCGTACTAGGGAATAGCCATCAACATTATGAATATAAAGCAATTGCATAATCTGGCACGACTAATGCTTTAGATACGGCACCAAATAACGACCCTGCGGGGGAGATAATCATGAGAAGCAAACAATCCGGTTTTACCTTGGTCGAAATCGCCATCGTGCTGGTCATTATCGGCCTGCTGCTGGGCGGCGTACTGAAAGGTCAGGAGCTGATCAACAGCGCCAAGGTGAAGAACATGATCGGCGACTTCCGGTCGACCTCCACCTTCGTCTTCGCCTACCAGGATCGCTTCCGCTCCCTGCCGGGCGACGACGTACGAGCCAACGCCAACCACGGCGGTACTGCAGCAACGACGCCGGCGGGAACGCTGGGCAATGCGCGCATCAATGGCAACTGGAACAGTCTGACCCCAACCGATGAGAGCTATCTGTTCTGGCAGCATGTGCGCTTGGCCGGTCTGGCAACGGGTGACCCGGCACCGGTGGCCGCGCCGGCGGCGGCAGACCTCTACAATCCGCGCAATGCCGACGGCGGACGCATGGGCATCACAGGCGATCCGGTAATTACCACTGCTGGCGCATGGGTGGCAAACTTCTATATCTGCTCGGCTGGCATACAAGGTCGCTTTGCCCGCCAGATTGATACCACCATCGATGATGGAAATACCCTGACCGGTACCGTTCGTGTAATTGGCACCTTGGCAGAGAACCAGGCTGCCACTACGGGAGTTGCAAATGCCGCGACGGGTTATCAGGTGGTTGCGGCTGACGACGCAACGCTCTTCACGGTCTGCGTAGCCTACTAAGCGTTCGCAGCCGCAGCACAACGACGGCCCTTCGGGGCCGTTTCTATTTTCCGCGCAGCAACACATCTTCTCCCGCTGTCACCGCCGCCGCGGTTCCGATCAGCACCACCACATCGCCTTCAATAAGTTCCAGATCCGGTTCCAGCTTCAGGGCGCGCTGGGTACGGCGGCGAATCGCCGTGGCGCCAGCGCCGACTTTCGCCAGATCGATCTCGCCGACGCGGCGCCCGATGGCCCAGGCGCCAAGCGCCAGGGTCACGGCATGCAGGCGCGGCTGATCGGCGTCCGCCAGGTGGGCGCCGGCATCGGTGGCGCCATGGAAAAAGCCGCGCAGCAGGGAATAGTGCTTTTCGCGCATCTCGCGCAGCCGCTTGATCACCTTGTGCATCGGTATGCCCGACAACGCCAGCGCGTGGGTGGCCAGCATCACGCTCGACTCCAGCGCTTCCGGCACCACCTCGGCGGCGCCAGCGGCGTAGAGCTTTTCCACGTCGTCCTGTTCCCTCGCCCGCGAGACGATGGCGACATCGGGGCGCAGTTCCCTGACACGATGAATCACGCGCAACGCGGCGTCGATCTCGGCGAAGGTGATGATCACCACGCTGGCGCGCGACAGGCCCGCCGCCAGCAGGGTTTCCTTTTTCGATGAGTCGCCGTAGGACACCGCCTCGGCGGCCATGCTGGCCTC
>JAIOPW010000031.1 GCA_021413665.1 Rhodocyclales bacterium
GTGCTGGCCAGGATTCCCGGCGGCCCGCCCGGCGTCAAGGGCATCTCGCTGTTCATCGTGCCCAAGTTCCGCGTGAACGACGACGGCAGCCTCGGCGCCAGAAACGACGTGACCCTGACCGGACTGATCCACAAGATGGGCTACCGCGGCACGACCTCGACCATGCTCGCCTTCGGCGAACAGGGCGCGTGCATCGGCGAGCTGGTGGGTGAGCCGCACAAGGGCCTGTCCTACATGTTCCACATGATGAACGAGGCCCGCATCGGCGTCGGCATGGGCGCCGTGATGCTCGGCTATCGCGGCTACCTCGCTTCGCTGGAGTACGCCAGGGACAGGCCGCAGGGCCGCGCACCGACCAACAAGAACCCGGCCGATCCGCAGTTGCCCATCATCGAACACGCGGACGTGCGGCGCATGCTGCTGGCGCAGAAAGCCTACGTCGAAGCCGGCTACGGGCTGTGCCTGTATTGCGCACGACTGGTCGACGAGACGCGGTCCGGTGACGGCGAGGCGGCGACCGAGGCCGGGCTGCTGCTCGACCTGCTGACACCGATCGCCAAGTCCTGGCCCTAGCAGTGGTGCCTGGAAGCCAACAGCCTGGCGATTCAGATCCATGGCGGCTACGGCTACACCCGCGAATACCCGGTCGAGCAGTTCTACCGCGACAATCGCCTCAATCCCATCCACGAAGGCACGCACGGCATACAGGCGCTGGATTTGCTGGGGCGCAAGGCGATCATGAACGACGGCGCGGCGATGATGCTGTTCGGCCGCAAAGCGCTGACCACGCTGAATACGCTGGGCCCGGTGCTGGCGACCAACCCGACGCTGGCGCTGGCCAATGCCGTACTCTTCCTCGAAGCCTTCGGCCACACCGTGATCGCCTGGATCTGGCTGCGCCAGGCGCTGGCGGCACAGCGCGGGCTGAACCGGGGAATTGCGGCGGATGCCGACTTCTATCGTGGCAAACTGGCGGCCTGCCGCTGGTTCTATCGCTGGGAGCTGCCCAAGACCCGCCAGTGGCACGAACTGCTGCGCAGCCTCGACGACACGACGCTGGGTATGGCGCCCGAATCTTTCTGAGTAACCGCCCACGACCATGAACCATCCCAACATCCTCGTCACCGACAGCGACGGCATCGTCAGCATCGAGATCAGCCGCCGCGACAAGAAAAACGCCATCACCGGCGACATGTACCGCGCCATGAGCGCAGCGTTGTTCCATGCCCGCGACCATCACCACGTCAGGGCGGTGCTGATCCGCGGCCAGGATGACTTGTTCACGGCCGGCAACGACCTGACCGACTTTCTGCACCGCAAGGCGGGCGATCCCAGCGCGGCGATTCCCTTCCTGCACCTGCTGTCGTCCTTCGAAAAGCCGCTGGTGGCGGCCGTCGCCGGCAACGCGGTGGGCATCGGCACCACCCTGCTGCTGCACTGCGACCTGGTCTATGCCGCCGACAACGCGACGTTCCAGCTCCCATTCGTAAACCTCGCGCTCTGCCCCGAGGCCGGGTCCAGCCTGCTGCTGCCGCGTGTCTCCGGTTACCAGCGCGCCGCCGAACTGCTGTTGCTGGGCGAGCCCTTCGACGCGGCAACGGCGCGCGAGGCTGGCTTCGTCAATCGCGTGGTCGCCGCAGACCAGTTGATGGCGACGGCGCTGGCTGCGGCACAGAGGCTCGCCGCCCTGCCGGCACAATCGCTGGCCGTGACCAAGGCGCTGATGAAGCGCCCGCCGGACCGCAGCGCGATCGAGGCGATGGACGAGGAGGTGATCTACTTCTCCGACCTGGTCGCCGCCCCCGCCGCCAAGGAAATCTTTAGCGCCTTCCTCGGAAAGCGCATCCCCAACCCCGAGAAGATCCACGGACGACAGAAATGAACACCGACATCCCCGACGGCTTCCAGCCGCTCAAGCGCGGCGGCGGCTACCTGGTCAGCCTCGGCCCCTGGTACTACCGGCGTGACGACAAGAACCAGATCGTCCTTGCCATCCGCATCGAGGACCGCCACTGCAACATCCGCCACATCGCCCACGGCGGCTTCCTCGTCACCATGGTCGACACGGCGCTGGGTATCGTCGTTTCCAGTTCGCGCGAACCGGCCCAGCCCATCGTTA
>JAIOPW010000032.1 GCA_021413665.1 Rhodocyclales bacterium
GACGGTGGTCGAAGCGCCCGCCGGCAGCGAGATGAATCGTCCCGGATCCCATGCCGATGCGGCACAAAAGGCGGTTCCCGCCGTCGTGCATATTTTCACCAGCCAGGAGATGAAGGGCGCCAAACATCCCTTCATCAACGATCCCATCTTCCGGCATTTCTTCGGCGACCGCTTCGGCGAGCAGGCCCAGCGCCGCTCGGGGCTGGGCAGCGGAGTCGTGGTTTCCCCCGAAGGCTACATCCTGACCAACTTCCACGTCATCGACGGCGCCGACGAAATCGAGGTTGCGCACAACGACGGACGCAAGTACAAGGCCAGCGTGGTGGGCTCCGACCCCGAATCCGACCTGGCGGTGCTGCGCATCCCGGCCGACCACAAACTGCCGGTGATCGCCTTCGGCAGCAGCGATACCCTGCGCGTCGGCGACTCGGTGCTGGCGATCGGCAATCCCTTCGGCGTCGGCCAGACCGTCACTTCCGGCATCGTCTCGGCGCTGGGCCGCTCGCATCTGGGCATCAATACTTTCGAGAACTTCATCCAGACCGACGCCGCGATCAACCCCGGCAATTCCGGCGGCGCGCTGGTCGACGCCAACGGCCACCTGGTCGGCATCAACACGGCCATCTATTCGCAAAGCGGCGGTTCGATGGGCATCGGCTTCGCCATTCCCGTCTCGCTGGCGAAAAGCGTCATGGAGCAGATCGTCAGGACCGGCGGCGTGACGCGCGGCTGGGTCGGCATCGAAGTGCAGGAGATCACTCCGGAGCTTGCCGAATCCTTCAAACTGTCGGCCACCCAGGGCGCGTTGATTGCCGGCGTGATGCGTGGCAGCCCGGCGGACAAGGCCGGCATCAAGCCGGGCGACGTGCTGGCCCGGGTAACCGGGAAGCAGGTGAAGGACGCCCAGGTCATGCTGGAACTGATTGCCGCGCTGGAGCCCGGCAAGACCGCGCGTTTCGACCTCAAGCGCGAGGGCCGCGATGTCGCAATCGATGTCACCATCGGCAAGCGGCCGAAGCCGCCGAAGGAATAGCCGGTCCGCCTTCGCGGTCCGGGCGCCAAACGCCGGCTACCGAAGCGAGGCGTTGAGCGCCTCCAGCGCCTTGCCGCCGGGACACAGGTAGGCATCACCAAGCTGGTTGAGCGGCTTTTCCACCGTGTTCAGGTGGCGATGCAGATCCTCGGCGCTGCTGTCGACATACAACAGGCCGGTAACGATCTCGCCCAGCGCATGGCGTTCCTGCAGGTGATTCATGGCGCCGACGCGATCGGAGGGATCGTAGTCATTGCCCAGTTTGCGCAGATGCAGGATGGAGCCGTCATGCTGCACCACGCGACGCAGTGAGCCCGGCTCGTATGAGGCATTGATCTGGTCGCGCGGCAGGATGAAGTCGAGGCGATTGACCGCCTCGTTGTGCTCGCGAACGTAGTCGTAACTCTTGGTCGATCCGGCGTGGTTGTTGAACGTGACGCAGGGGCTGATGACATCGATGACCGCGGGGCCGCGGTGGCGCAACGCGCCCTTGATCAGCGGGATCAACTGTTCCTTGTCGCCGGAAAAACTCCGCGCCACGTAGCTTGCGCCGAGTTGCAGGGCGAGCGCCATCAGGTCGATCGGGGTGTCGTTGTTGACCACGCCGCGCTTGTTCTTCGACCCCTTGTCGGTGGTGGCGGAGAACTGCCCCTTGGTCAGGCCATAGACGCCGTTGTTTTCGACGATGTAGGTCATGTTCACGCCGCGCCGCATGGCGTGGGCAAATTGGCCGATGCCGATCGAAGCCGAATCGCCGTCGCCCGAAACGCCCAGGTAGAGCAAATCGCGGTTGGCCAGCGCGGCGCCGGTCAACACCGACGGCATCCGTCCGTGCGTGGTGTTGAAGCCGTGCGAGGCGCCGAGGAAATAATCCGGCGTCTTCGACGAGCAGCCGATGCCCGACAGCTTGGCCACCCGGTGCGGCTCGATGTCGAGGTCGAAACAGGCCTGCACCACCGCCGCGCTGATGGAGTCGTGCCCGCAGCCGGCGCACAGCGTCGAGATGGCGCCTTCGTAGTCGCGGCGTGTGTAGCCGAGCGCATTCTTCGGGGCGTCCGCCCGCAGCAGCTTGGGTTTGGCTAGATAGGTCATGAGGCCACCTGTTTGCGAATGGGAGTCACCTTGTGTTCCGCCAGGGCATCGGCGATCCGGCCCGAGATGAAGCGGGCGGTGATCGGCGTGCCGTCATAGTGCAGGACCCGGATCAGGCGCTTCGGATCCACTTCGCCCTCGGTCATCAGCAGCATGCGCATCTGGCCGCTTTCGTTCTGCTCGACGACGAAGACGTAGTCGTGGTCGTTGATGAAGTCGATGACCTCGTCGGCAAACGGGAAGCCGCGCACTCGCAGCGTATCGACATGGACGCCCTGCGCTTCCAGCAGCGCATAGGCCTCGGCCATGGCCGGGCTGGTCGAACCGTAGTAGATCGCGCCGAAGCGCGTCGGCTGCGAGGCCCGCTGCAACACCGGCGCCGGCACCAGCTTCTTGGCGGTCTCGAACTTGCGCCGCAGGCGCTCCATGTTGTAGACGTAGTCGGTTCCCGCTTCGCTGTATTTGGCGTAGGCGTTGCGCGTGGTGCCGCGGCTGAAGAAGGCGCCCTTGGTCGGATGCGTGCCGGGAATCGTGCGCCAGGGAATGCCGTCGCCGTCCACGTCGAGGTAGCGGCCGAAATTCTTGCCGGCTTCGAGTTCCTCGGCGCTCATGACCTTGCCTCTGTCGTAGCGACGCTGGTCATCCCAGTCGAATGGATGGCACAGCCGGTCGTTCATGCCGATGTCAAGGTCGAGCAGGACGAAGACCGGTGTTTGCAGGCGGTCCGCGAGGTCGAAGGCCTGGGCACCGAGGGTGAAGCACTCATAGGGGTCTTCGGGAAACAGCAGCACATGCTTGGTGTCGCCGTGCGACGCGTAGGCGCAGGCGATCAGGTCGGACTGCTGGGTGCGCGTCGGCATGCCGGTGGAAGGCCCGCCGCGCTGCACGTTGAAAACCACCACCGGCACCTCGGCGAAATAGGCCAGGCCGAAAAACTCCTGCATCAGGGAAATGCCGGGGCCGGACGTGGCGGTAAAGGAACGTGCGCCGTTCCACGCCGCGCCGATCACCACGCCGATCGAGGCCAGTTCGTCCTCGGTCTGGACAATCGCGTAGCGTGCCATGCCGTTGTCGGGATCGGTGCGGTACTTGCGGCAATAGCTGCTGAAGGCCTCGATCACCGAAGTCGATGGCGTGATCGGGTACCAGCCCGCGACCGTTGCGCCGCCATAGACGGCGCCCAAACCGCAGGCGTCGTTGCCGTTGATGAATATCTTGTCGCCCACTCCGTTGGCGCGCTCGACACGCAAACCGATCGGACAGGAGAAATTCGCCTTCGCGTAGTCGTACCCGAGCTTGAGGGCGTTGACGTTGGCGCCGATCAGCTTGTCCTTGCCGCGGTACTGGTCGGCAATCAGCTTTTCGACCACGGCGAAGTCCATGCCGAGCAGTGCCGCAAGCGCACCGACGTACATGATGTTCTTGAACAGTTGCCGCTGGCGCGGGTCGGTGTATTCGCGATTGCAGATCTCGGTGAGCGGAATGCCCAGCACCGTGATGTCGTCGCGGAATCGCGAGCGGGGCAGCGTCTTGGTCGAGTCATAAACGAGATAGCCGCCGGCTTCGATTTCCGCGATGTCGCGGTCCCAGGTCTGCGGATTCATCGCCACCATGAGGTCGCAGCCGCCGCGACGCCCCAGCCAGCCAGCCGCCGAAACGCGCATCTCGTACCAGGTCGGCATGCCCAGGATGTAGGACGGAAAAATGTTGCGCGGCGCCACAGGCACACCCATGCGCATGATGGCGCGGGCGAACAGTTCGTTGGCCGAGGCCGAACCGGAGCCGTTGACGTTGGCGAACTTGATGACGAAGTCGTTGCTGCTCTGGATGGGTTTCATGGCACTCATGTCCTTCTCGCTTCGGTCCCGGCTTCGGCGCATTGCAGGAAGAATTTCTGCATGTCCCAGGCGCCCGTGGGGCAACGCTCGGCGCACATGCCGCAATGCAGGCAAATGTTTTCGTCCTTGACCATGACCCGCCCGGTCTTCAGCGTATCGGAGACATACAACGCCTGGTCGCGGATCTTCGCCGGCGCCTTGAGGCGGCCGCGCAGGTCGTCCTCCTCGCCGTTGGCGGTGAAGGTGATGCATTCCGTCGGACAGATATCGACGCAGGCGTCGCATTCGATGCAGGTCTTGACCGTGAAAACCGTTTCGATGTCGCAGTTGAGGCAGCGCTCGGCCTCGGCGCAGGCCATGAAGGGATCGAAACCGAGTTCGAGTTCCAGCTTGATGTCCTTGAGCGTCTTTTCCAGCGCCTTGACCGGAACCTTCTTGCGTTCCTCCTCGGACACCTGGTTGTCGTAGCTCCACTCGTGGATGCCCATCTTCTGGCTGACGAGGTTGACCATGGGCGGCGGGCGCTTCAACTGGTCCTTGCCGCGACAGAACAGGTCGATCGAAATTGCGGCTTCATGGCCCTGGGCCGCGGCGGTGATGATGTTCTTCGGGCCGAGCGCCGCGTCGCCGCCGAAAAAGACTTTCGGCAGCGTCGATTGCAGGGTCGCCTCGTTCAAAACCGGCATGCCCCACTTGTCGAATTCGAGGCCGATGTCCTTCTCGATCCAGGGGAAGGCATTCTCCTGGCCGATGGCGACCAGGACTTCGTCGCAGGCATGGAACTCGTCGGGCTCCCCGGTCGGAATCAGGCTGCGCCGCCCCTTGGCGTCGTATTCGGCACGCACGATCTCGAACAGTACACCCGTCAACGTGCCATTCTCGTGGCGGAACTCCTTGGGCACACGCATGTTAAGGATGGGAATGCCTTCGTGGATGGCCTCTTCCTTCTCCCAGGGCGAGGCTTTCATTTCCTCGAAGCCGCTGCGCACGATGACCTTGACATCCTCGCCGCCCATGCGTCGCGCGGAGCGGCAGCAGTCCATCGCCGTGTTGCCGCCGCCGAGCACGATCACGCGCCTGGCGATTTTCGTCGTATGGCCGAAAGCGACGTTGGCCAGCCAGTCGATGCCGATCTGGATATGCGCGGCGGCTTCCTGGCGCCCAGGAATCTCGGCATCGCGTCCGCGCGGTGCGCCGGTGCCGACGAACACGGCATCCCAGCCTTCGGCGAGCACATCCTTCAGGCTCTTGACCCAGTGGTTGAAATACGCCTCGACGCCGAGGTCGAGGATGTAGCCGCACTCCTCGTCGATGACGCTGTCGGGCAGGCGAAACTTGGGAATCTGGCTGCGCACCATGCCGCCCGGCGTGGCGCCGCTGTCGAAGATGCTGACCTGATAGCCGATTACCGCCAGGTCGCGCGCCACCGTCAGTGACGCCGGGCCACAGCCGATGCAGGCAACGCGCTTGCCGTTCTTTTTTTCCGGCGCCAGAGGAAGCCGGTCGCGGATGTCGTCCTTGAGATCGGCGGCGACACGCTTGAGGCGGCAGATGGCCACCGGTTCCTTGTCCACACGGCCACGCCGGCAGGCGGGCTCGCAGGGACGGTCGCAGACGCGGCCGAGAATTCCCGGAAAGACATTGGATCGCCAGTTGATCATGTAGGCATCCGAGTAGCGACCCGCGGCAATCAGGCGGATGTATTCGGGAACGGGGGTGTGGGCCGGACATGCCCACTGGCAATCCACGACTTTGTGAAAATATTCGTGGGCGCCGATGTTCGTCGGTTTCACGTGTGCTCGGTCTCCGGTCACGGGGTACTGCGGCAGGATCGGCAACGGCTCGCCGACCGCGGGAATGGTGCACTGTAGCACCGTCTGGCGCCGAGCAAAACCGGGGACGGAAGCGACTGAAAAAAACAACCCGGCGCTTTTCACGTGCGGCCAAAAATCGGCTAGTCTTTGCACTTCCCTACCAGTCTTGTGGTGATTCATCATGGCCCTGCGAGCGATCATTTTCGATGTCGACGGAACCCTTGCCAATACGGAGCGCGACGGCCATCGCCCGGCGTTCAACGCGGCCTTTGCCGAGGTGGGGCTGTCCTGGCACTGGGATGAGGCTTTCTACGGCACGCTGCTCGACGTGGCCGGCGGCCTGGAGAGGATTCGTCACTACGCCGAGCAGTTCGATCCCGCCACGCAGGCACGGCCCGACTTTGAAGACCTGCTGCGCCGCATCCACGACATCAAGACACGAAACTACCAGCGGCTGCTCGCCGCCGGCGCGATTCCGCTGCGCGCCGACATCGGCCAGTTGATTTGCGACGCGCGCACCGAGGGCGTACGCCTTGCAATCGCATCGAGCTCGAAGCTGGAGAATGTGGTCGGCCTGTTGCGCGCCAATCTGGGCCCCAATGCCGACACCTGGTTCGACGCCATTGCTTCGGGCAATGTCCCGGCGGCGAAGAAGCCCTCGCCGGAACTCTACCTGTGGACCCTCAAGCAACTCAACCTGCCCGCGCGCGACTGCCTGGCCGTGGAGGATTCCGCGCATGGACTGACCGCGGCATTGGCGGCCGGGATTCCGACGGTGATCACCGTCAGCGATTACACGATCAACGAGAATTTCGACGGCGCACGCATGGTCCTGCCTGAAGCCGACCAGGTGTCACTTGACAAGCTGCGTCTGTGGCACGCCACCGCCAGCACGTCCTGACACGCGCTGCGCGGCCGGGACAGGCCGCTTTTCCGGCCTACTGTGCCGGTCCCCAGCGCACCACGGTGGCGCCCCACACGTAACCGATGCCGGCGGCGATGGCCACCATCAGGTCACCATCTTTCAGGCGGCCCTGCCGTAGCCCTTCGTGGATCGAAAGCATCAGGTCCACCTGGCCGAGGTGGCCGTAGTTTTCCAGATATACCGACTGCTCGATCCCGAGGTCCAGGGTCTCCAGCAGGCTGGCATGCATCGAGCGCTTGAAATGCAGCACGTTGAGGAAATCGATGTCGGCGCGCGTCGCACCGCTCTTTGCCAGCGCCTTGTCGATGCAAGCCAGCCAGTTCGGCATCGAAACTTCGTTGAGGCGAGCCTTCATGTGCTCGGGTTCGAATACACGCAGACTGAGGTTGCCGCGCGCGCGCAGCACCGCCAGTTCCGCCTCCGGCAGCGACTCGATCGGATGCTCGGTGCCGCCGAGCCAGACGCCAACGTCACGCGCCAGCGAACCGTCGGTGATGATGTGGCTGCCAAGCACGAGATTGCGGCCCAGATTGCGGCGCAGGATCAGCGCACCGGCGCCGGCCGCCAGATCGAACATGAAGGACACGGCTGAGTCGCGGAAGTCGATCAGGTCGCCGTTGCGATAGCCGCCGACGATCATCACCGTGGCGATCTCCGGATCGGCGATCAGCATGTCCTTGGCGATCTTGATTGCGGCCACGCTGGTATTGCAGCGCTGCTGGATGTCGATGCCCCAGGCGCGGTGGGCGCCGATGCGTTCCTGGATGTAGATGGCCGAAGTGGTCAGCGGATATTCCTTCCATTCCTCGCCCATGCACAGGATCAGGTCGATCTCCAGCGGATCGATGCCGGTGCGTGCGATGGCGTCCAGCGCGGCGCGGGCGCCCATCTCCTGGGTGCCGTCCTCGGGTCCGGGAATGCTCTTCCTGACGATGCCGAGCTTTTCGCGCACCGCTTCTTCGCTCCAGGCGCCACCGGTGGCCGCCGCGATGTCCGCCGCGCTCATGTGCCGATCCGGCAGGTAAAACCCATAGCCCAGTACTCCGACGTGATTCATGTGTTCTCCGTCTTCTGTTCCAGTTTGCTTTCCAGATTGCGCACCAGCACCAGCGCCTCGCCGTCGCAGACCACGCGACCGTCGGCGGCGCAGACCCGGGTGGCGAGGTTGACCAGTTCCTTTCCGGCCCGCAGGCGCGTGATCGTCACCGTCGCCGTCAGCGCCTCGCCGGGATGGGCGGCCGAGGGATAGCGCAGGGACTGCTTCATCCACCCGGTGCCGCGCCCCGGCAGGCGCGTGCCGAGCAGGTCGGAGAACATGCCGGCGAGCAAGGGCCAGGGCACGATGCGGCGCTTGAAGCCGCGCGCCCTGGCTTCAAGGTCGTCGCGGAAGATCGGATTGCGATCGCCGGTGAGGTCGCCGTATTCGTCGAGGTCGGCGGTGGCGAAGGTGCGCGTGGTGCTGGCGCTCATGCCGGGACGCAGGCCATAGAGTTCGGCATCACCCTCTTCGGTCGAATGCGGCGCCGGTGCCACGCCCGGCAGGGGTGCGGAGGGCGCGACCACGCGGCAGCGGCCGGTTGCGGTTGGAACCGCCGTGCCGCCAGCACCGACTTTCGATACGTCGGTAGCGATGTCCAGCATTCCCTCGGCATCCGCTTCCAGCTCCAGATTGACATCGAGACGATCGCCGACATAGGTCGCGCTGGGAAACATCAGCGTCTGTTCGAGTTGCACGACGCCGGGGCCGACCTGTTCCGTCAACGCCTTGCAGATGCAACTGTAGAGCATCATGCCGTGGGCCACGGTGGCGCCGAAATGGCTCTTGGCGGCGAAGTCCGGATCGCAATGGATCGGATTGTCATCGTGGCTGAGTCGCGCGAAGCGGTCGAAATCGGTTTGCAACAGGACGCGCTGGGTGGTGCTGGGCAGTGTCATGCCTTGCCTCCGAAATCGGCCCGCAGCTTCGGCTTGTCCACTTTGCCGGCGGCATTGCGCGCCAGCGCCGCAACGAACTGCACCTGCTTGGGCGCCTTGAAGCCGGCCAGCTTCTGCTTGCAGTAGGCGATGACCTGCTCCTCGCTGACCTGCGCACCGGGCTTCAGGGCAACGATGGCCTTGCCGACTTCGCCCCACTTGGCGTCATGGATGCCGATCACGGCGGCCTCGGCCACGCCCTCGATCTGGAAGATCACGTTCTCCACTTCTGCCGGATAAACATTCTCGCCGCCCGAGATGTACATGTCCTTGGAGCGGTCAACGACGTAGAAATCGCCGTCGTCGTCGAAGTAAACGATGTCGCCGGTGCACAGCCAGCCGCCCTCGTAGGACTTGGCGGTGGCCTGCGGGTTGTTCCAGTAGCCCGGGGTGATGGCCGGGCCGCGCAGCAGCATCTCGCCGCGCTGGTTGGCACCCAGCCGCTGCCGGGTCTGCGCATCGACCACCTTGGCCTCGACGAACATCACCGGCTTGCCGACCGTGCCCACTTTGCGACGTGCCGTGTCCTCGTCGGTGAGGAAGACCGTGGGCCCGGTCTCGGTCATGCCGAAGCCGAAGCAGATGGTGACGCCCTTTGCCAGGTACTGTTCGAGCAGCACCCTGGGCACCGGCGCACCGCCGGCCGCCCAACTGCGCACCCGCGAAAAGTCGGCGCTGGCGAAACGGGGATGCTGGCTGAGGAACAGGTAGATGGCGGGCACGCCGAACATTACCGTGGCCTCCTTCTCCAGCAGTTCCATGGTCTTGTCGACGTCGAACTGGCGCATGATCAGCGTCGTGGCGCCGAGCATCAGCAGGCAGTTCATGTAGAGGTTGAGACCCCCGGTGTGGAAATAGGGCAGCACCGAGAGCATCACGTCGTCGCGGCGCAAGCTGGCATGGATGGTGTTGGTGAGCGTGTTGGTGACGTTCATGCCCCAGGTCTGCGGCACGCCCTTGGGCTTGCCCGTGCTGCCGGCGGTGTAGAGCAGGTACCAGACGTCGTTGTGCTCGCGCCAGGGCATTTCGATGGTGGCGCCGGACATTTCGGCCAGCGCGCTTTCGTAGCCGGCGACCTGCGGCCGCGCGGCGCCGGTCACCATGCGATGCTTGATCTTGCAGGCATCGACCAGGGCACTCCCCGCGGCGTCGAACTCCTCTCCCCAGACCAGCGCCGTCGGCGCCGCATCCCCGAGCACGCCCTTGAGTTCGTCCACCGACAGCCGCCAGTTGAGGCAGATCACCACCGCGCCGATCTTGCCGCAACCGTAGAGCATCTCGACATAGTCGGACGAACTGTGTGCCAGCAGGGCCACGCGGTCGCCGGGTTTGACCTGCCAGCGATCCCGCAGGAACTCGGCGAAGCGGCTGGCCCTTTCGTTGAGCTGGGCATAGCTGACGCGACGCCCGGTATGGAGGTCGACCAGTGCGGTCTTGGCGGGGAACTGGCGTGCGTGCTTGGCGAGGTAATCAGGAACTTGCATTGTGTCCTCCTGTTCTTCCTAGGGTTCCGGTGAATCGGGATAGTCCTTGAACCGGCTCAGGAAATCATCGACGCCGGCCTGCGCCTGAGGTGTGGCTATGAGTTCGAGGAAGCGGCAGCGCTCGGCCTCGAGGTCGGCGGCCAGGCGCTCACGATCCCTGCGCAACAAGGTTTTCACGGCACGCATGGTGCCGGCGGGATAGGCGGCGATCTTGCGCGCGGCGGCGGCGGCGGCCTCCTGCAATTCCCCGGCCGCAACCACTTCGTTGGCCAGGCCCCAGGCAACCGCCTCCGCGGCCCGGATGGTGCGATTGAGCAGCAAGGCGGAAGCCGCCCGGCGCTGTCCGGCGAGGCGGCCGACCAGCGCGGTCCAGCCGCCGTCGGGGCCGAAACCGGCCGTGGCGTAATGGGCCTTGAAAGCAGCCTCCGGGGCAAGGTAGGCCAGGTCGGCGGCCAGCACCAGGCCGATCGAGCCGCCCGTAACGACGCCATGCACGGCGGCCACCACGGGCTGCGGCAGGTCGATCAGCGCCAGGATCGCCTCGTTCAGCTTGCCGACCAGGCGCGAGGAATAGGCCAGCAGATCGCTCTGCCGCTCGCGCTGGAAACGCCTCATGTCGCCACCGATGGAAAACGCCGGTCCATCGGCGGCGAGCACCACCGCGGCACAATCGGGGGACTGCCCGACTTCACGCAAGGCGGCGAGAAAATCGCCCAGCAGTTCCGGCACCAGTGCGTTGCGCATGCCAGAACGCGCAAGCACCACGCGCGCCACGCCAGCCCCGAGGGGCTCGATGCGAACCAGGCTCATGGGTGCTCGCCCGTGGCAACGAAGAGGGTCACGACACGCCCCGCACGCTAGATGTAGCCGAGTTTCTCCGCCTCTTCCTGGAGGCCGGCGCGGAAATCCGGATGCGCAATCGATATGAGTCGCCGCGCCCGCTCGTTCACGGGCGCACCCCGCAGGCGCACGGCGCCGAACTCCGTCACCACAAAGTCAACATTGGCCCGGTGCAGCGTAACCGCCGCTCCGGGGGCGAGCATGGGCGCAATTTTGGACACTGTCTTGCGCGTCCCGTCGGCCTGCTTTACGTCGGCGGTCGAGTAGAGGGCGATGAAGGACTTGCCGCCCTCCGACATCTGGGCGCCGAGCGCGGTGTCCGACTGGCCGCCGGTACCGGAATACTGGCGATGGCCGATGGACTCGGAACACACCTGCCCGGTCAGGTCCACCTCCAGCGTGGTGTTGATCGACACCTGCTTGCTGTTGTGGGCGATGACGTAGGGGTTGTTGACCCAGGAGCCGCGCATCAGCGCCAGCCCGGGATTGCGGTCGAGGAAATCATAGAGTTTCTTGGTGCCCAAGGCGAAGGCGGCCACCATCTTGCCGCGCATGAGGCCCTTGTCGAGGCTGCGGGGAGAACGCGTCACGACGCCGGCCTCGAAGAGGTCCACCATGCCGTCGGTCAACATCTCGGTGTGGATCGCCAGGTCCTTTTTCCGCAGCAATTCGCCGGCCACGGCGTTGGGTATGCCGCCGATGCCGAGTTGCATGGTCGAGCCATCCTCGATGTATTCGGCGATGAAACCGCCGATCTTTCGATCGCGGGCCTCGGTTTCCGGCGCAGGCAACTCGAAGGGAGCCGACGAATGCTCGACCAGGTAGTCGACCTGATCAAGGTGGATCACGGTGTCGCCCCAGATGTAGGGCACCTGGTCGTTGATTTCAAGGATCACGAGGTCCGCCGCTTCCATCAGTTCCCGTTCGTAGACGACCGAGAAGGCGAGGGAAACGTAACCAAAACGGTCGGGCGGCGTACAGGAGCCGATGAATACCGTGGGCTTGCGGAACAGGATCCGGTCCATGGCCGCCGAATGCAGGTGGTTGGGCACGTATGTGGAGGTATGCGCCTCCGCCGCCGCCTTGCGGATGTTGGCGGAATAGAACCATGCATGATGTTCGATATGACCCTGCATCGCCGGATCCATGAACCACTTGAAGGGGCGCATCGGCAGGCAGGTGGACACGGCGACGTTGCGAACCCGGCCGGCAATGGTATGCAATTGGTCCAGCAAGCCGTTCGGCTCGGCGGCGCCGAGCGCGCTGACGATGCAATCGTCGGTCTTGATCTTGGCCAGCGCCTCTTCGACGCTGATCAGCTTGTGTTTGTAGCCGTAGCCCGCACTCATGATGCTCCTTCTGCGAATGGTACCCACCGGCGCGGGAGTCGCCAGCCTGAGGCAGGCCCCGCCCGGCCTCAGGCGGAGCGGCGAGTCTTTGCCAGTGCTCCCGCGCGAAGTTTCCCGACAATGCCGAACGGGAAGAAGTAAACCGACAATACGAAAAGCAGGCCGAGCCAGAACAGCCAGCGGTCCGGATGGAACAGCGCACCGATCACCGGAAGGCTGTCAATATTCCCTTGCGCCAGCTTGAGCAGATCCTGCAGGTAGCCCTGGGCAATGTTGAACAGGGTCGAGCCAACCACCGCGCCGTAGAGCGTCCCCATGCCGCCGATGACGACGATCAGCAGCACGTCGATCATGATGTCGAAGGACAGCGTGGTGCCCGGACCGTTGTACCGCAGCCACAGCGCGTAGAGGACGCCTGCCAGGGTCGCGAACACGGCCGCCAGCACGGAGGACAGGCTGCGGTAGGTGACGTTGCGGTAGCCGATGGCCTCGCTGCGGAAATCATTGTCGCGAATCGCCATCAGGACGCGGCCGAACGGCGAATTGACGATGCGCAACATGAGCAGGAAGAGGCCGCCAGAAATCAGCACGACCATGTAATAGGCGATCAGCTTGCCGTCGAGATTGGCACCAAGGAACTTTTCGTCGGACAGGGAGAAGGCCGGGGAGATGAGTTCCGGGACCTTGAAATTCAGGCCATCCTCGCCGCCGGTCCAGTCTGAAAATTGCGAAGCCATGGTCATGAAGGCAGCCGCGACGGCGAGCGTGATCATGGCGAAAAAGATCGCCCGCACCCGCAGGGAAAACAGGCTGATGCCCAGCGCCAGAACCGTCGACAGTATTAGCGCCGCCAGGGTGCCGGCCGCCACTGCGGTCCAGGTCGGGCCCATTTGCGTGGACGCAATGCCGATACCGTAGGCACCGATGCCGAAGAACATGGTGTGGGCAAAGGAAACGATGCCGGTGTAACCCAGCATCAGGTCATAGCTCGCCGCCAGCACAATGAACACCGCGATCTTGGCGCCGACATTGAGGGAACGCGCGCCGGGAAAGACAAAGGGAGTCGCCAGCAGGCCGACGATGATGATGAGCAATATCGCTGCCAGCAGCTTGCTGCGCGGCAGGTCGCGAGAGAGCATATTGTTCAGCATGTCCGTCCCTACCGCTTCGCCACGGGGAACAACCCCTGTGGTCGCCAGAGCAGGATCAGCACCATCAGCAGGATGCTGGAAAACAGGTTCACCTTCGGCGCGACGAAGCCGATGTAATTGGAGGCCAGGCCGACCAGCAGCGCGCCGACGAAGCAGCCACCGACCGAGCCGAGGCCGCCGATGATGATGACGATGAAAATCAGCACCATCATCTGCGCCCCGATCGCGGTGGTCACCAGTTCCTGATAAAGGCCGAACATGGTGCCGCCGAGGCCAGCGAGTGCCGAGCCCGCGGCAAACACGCCGATGAACAGGAAGCGCACCCGATAGCCCAGCGCCTCGACCATTTCACGATCCTGTACGCCGGCGCGGATCAGCAGGCCGAGCTTGGTGCGGTTGAGCAGGAGGAACATCGCGGCGAAGATGGCAAGTCCGAGGCATACCGCGAGCAGGCGGAACTTCTCGATTGCCACGTCGCCGAAAATGAAGGATCCCTGCAGGCTGGCCGGCCGCATCATCGGCCGTGCCTCCGGGCCCCACAACGCGAGGATCACCTGCTCGGCCACGATCATGCCGCCCATGGTGACCAGGATCTGCTTGAGGTGAAGGCCGTACACCGGCCGCACCATGACCCGCTCGAAGGCGATGCCGACAGTCCCGGCGACCACCGCCGCGGCAAGGCCGGCGCAGCCAATGGCCGCCAGGTTGAGTGCGAACGAAGAGCTGGCCGTCCAGCCGCCAAGCATGGAAATCGTTGTCACGCCGACAAAGGCGCCGAGCGCGACGAAGATGCCGTGCCCGAAGTTCATCACGTCCATCAGGCCGAACACCAGCGTGAGCCCCGATGCCACCAGGAAAATGATCAGGCCCATGGCGAGGCCGGCGATGGTCAGCGTCGCCCAGGTCGGGAAACTGCCGACCAGCGGCAGGGCGAGCAGGATCAGGATGGGCACCAGCAGGATAGGCAGCCAGTCGCGCGGCGCGGCCGGCAGGTCTTCTACTTTGGCGGGGGCGATTGCGGCCGACATGCTCATGATTGACCTTATTGGTGAGAGTCGAGCGACAGCCCGAGGAGGCGGGCCTGAAGTTCCGGGTCGGCCACCAGGGCCGCCATCGTCCCGGCATGCACGACGCGGCCGTTGTCCATGACGGCAACCGTGTCGCCGAGCTTGCTGGCGAAATTGAAGTTCTGCTCGACCAGCAGGATGGTGACGCCCTCGTCGCGCAGCGCGCCGAACGCCACAATCAGGTTCTGGATGATGGCCGGGGCAAGACCCTTCGACGGCTCGTCGACCAGCAGCAGCCGGCGCGGCTCGACCATGGCGCGGGCGATCGACAGCATCTGTTTCTGGCCGCCGGAAAGCAGCCCGGCGCGCTGTAGCCAGAAGGTCTTGAGCGCCGGCATGAAGCCGAAAATCCAGTCCAGCCGGGCGGCATCGAGGGGCCCCTTGCGCGCCGCGAGGAACAAATTCTCGCGCACCGTAAGGTCGCTGAAGATGCCCATGTTCTCCGGCACGTAAGCAATGTCGAGGCGGGCCACGTCGGGCGTTGCGAACTCGGAGATATCGTTGCCATCGAAACGGATCGTCCCCGCCGATGCATGCCAGAGGCCCATGACGGTGCGCAACGTAGTAGTCTTGCCGGCGCCGTTGCGGCCAAGCAGCATGGTGATGCCGCCTTTGGCAACGGCCAGATCGACACCATGGAGGATGTGATACGGCCCGATGTGGGTGTGCACCCCGTCGAGAGCAAGGAGTGGCTGGACACTGGAATTCATCATGCAGCCTCTGCGGATTTCGGTGCCACGCCCAGGTAGGCCTCCTGCACCACCGGCGATGCAATCACTTCGGCCGGTGCGCCGTCGGCGACCAGGGTGCCGTTGTGCAGCACGACGATGCGGTCGGCGAGTTCCCGCACCACGTCCATCTTGTGCTCGACCAGCAGGATGCACTTGTCTCCGCGGGCCTTGATGCGCTTGATCAGGTCGAGGATGACCGGCACTTCGTCAACGCTCATGCCGGCGGTCGGTTCGTCGAACATGAACACTTCGGGTTCGAGGGCCAGCATCAGTCCGACTTCGAGCTTGCGCTGGTCGCCGTGTGGCAGGTTCATCGCCGGCAGGTCGCGTTGGTGTGCGAGGGCGACCTCTTCCAGAATCGCGTCGGCCTTTTCGATCAGGTCGCGGCGGCTGTCCCACAGGCTGAACAGCTTGATGCCGACCTCCGCGCGCGCCTGCACCGCGATGCGGACGTTCTCATGCACGGTAAGGAAGGGGAACAGGTTGGTGAGCTGAAACGCACGGCCGATGCCGCGCCGTGTGCGCAAGGGTGCCGGCAGCCGCGAAATATCCTTGCCGAACAGGAAAACCGCGCCCGCCGTGGCCGGAATCTGCCCGGAAACGAGGTTGAAATAGGTGGTCTTGCCGGCACCGTTGGGCCCGACGATGGCCGTCAGGGTCCCGCGCTGGAAGGCGCAGCTGACGCCATTGACGGCGACATGGCCGCCGAAACGCACCGTCAGGCCGCGCGTCTCCAGCACCGGAACGGCAGATGAGGACTCGCTCGCATTTGACATGATGGGTGCAACCCTTCCCCGCGTTGGCAACCGCAACCCACGAAACTGTCGCCTTCCCGGCGGCGTATTCGCGGCCGGGAAGACGGAGGGCGTTACTTCCTGTTGCGGATCGGCAACTTGATTTCGTCGATGGTCACTTCATCGACCAGTTCGGGAATCGCCCAGGCCACGGCCGGATCAACCTTGATTTTGAAGTGGAACATGGACTGCAAGGCCTGGTGGTCTTCCTTGCGGAAAATCATCTTGCCCTTGGGCGTCTCGAAGCTCATGCCTTCCATGGTCGCGATCAACTTTTCGGTATCGGTGCTGCCGGCCTTCTTGAACGCCTCTACCAGAGCGATGCCTGCCGCCATGCCGCCGGCGGTGAAGAAGTCCGGAGGCGTGCCGTTGTAACGCTTCTTGTGCTCTTCGACCAGCCACTTGTTGATCGGGTTCTTCGGGATGTCGTGGTAGTAGTAGGTGGCGCCTTCCATTCCGGGGAAGGCCTTGTAGGCCGCCATCGCGGGCAGGATGTTGCCGCCGGTCGCGATTTCGATGCCGTAGCGCTTGGGATCAAGGTCACTGATCTTGAACGGGTTGCCGGCACCGGCCCAGTTGATGAAGATGATCTTGCGGCAGGTCTTGTCCTTGGCCGAATCACAGCGGTCCTTCAATGCATCGAAAAGGCGCTGTGCCGAGGCGGTGAAGTCGTTGGTGGCCATCGGGGCGTACTCTTCAAACACCAGCTTGCCCTTGCTGCCGGCGAAGGCGTCCTTGAAGGCCTTGACGAAGTCCTTGCCGAAAGCGGAATCCTGCGCCAGCGTGGCGACGTAGGTGCCTTCCTTCTTGCCCAGCGCATAGCCGTTGGAAATCGCGTCCTGGCTCGAGTTGCGGCCGGTGCGGAAGATGTAGCGATTCCATTTGTCACCGGTAATCGAATCGGCAACCGCAGGCTCGACCAGCAGCACCTTCTTGTATTCCTCGGCGACCGGCAGCATCGCCAGGGCGACACCGGAACTGGTCGGGCCGACGGCGATGTCGACCTTGTCGTCGCCATAGGCAGCGGCCAACTGGGCCTTGCCGATGTCCGGCTTGCCCTGGGTGTCCTTCTCGATGACCACGATCTTGCGGCCTGCGATTTCCATCTTGCCGCCGGTGGCGTACTCAAGGCCCATCATGAGGCCGATGTGGGTCTGCTTGGCGTAAGCCTCCAAGGCGCCGGTCTTGTCATAGACGTGGGCAACTTTGATGTTCTGCGCCAATGCGAACGCGGGAACCAGACAGCAGGCCGAGACGGCCAATGCGAAACGTTTCAGCATGTTCGATCTCCTTGAGGGCGGATTACTCACTGCAAAAATCCGGTGCGCAGCACCGGCTCGCATTGGATTTCATTGTAGATCAATAAAAGGATTGGATGCACTGCGGCAGAAATGTTTTCGCGAAGGACATTTCATCGGCCGCGATCGTCGAAAGACCGCGCTCCATCGTGCCTTGGTCGTGCCTGCCGGGCTTCTGCCCTCAAGTCTTCTGGTCGTTCGAATGCTGCTCGGCGCGATCGAGTTCCCGATTCATTTCCTCGTCCGACGGCGGCCGGTAATCCGACTCGCCGGGTGATTCCGCGGCAGGACGCACGATGACGCTCGCCAATACGATTCCCAGCTCATAGAGCAGCCACAACGGCACCGCCATCATGAACTGGGAAATCACGTCGGGTGGCGTAAACACCGCGCCGACCACGAAGGCGCCGACGATCACATAGGGTCGCCACTCGCGCAGCTTGACCACGTCGACGATGCCGACCTTGACCAGCACGATGACGATCACCGGCACCTCGAAGGTGACGCCGAAGGCGAGGAACATGGTGAGGACGAACGAGAAATATTTCTCGATGTCGGTCATCCAGGCCACGCCCTCGGGCGCGAATTTCGACATGAAACCGAACACCATCGGAAAAAAGGCGAAGTACGCGAAGGCCATGCCGATGAAGAACAACAATACAGAGGCCACCAGCAGCGGAATCGCGAGCTTCTTCTCGTGGGCATAAAGCCCCGGCGCAACGAAAGCCCAGACCTGATACAGCACGTAGGGCAATACGACCAGGAAGGCGACCGTCAGCGCGACCTTCATCGGCACCAAAAATACGCCGACCACATCGGTGGCGATCATCTGGCCACCCGCCGGCAGGGTCGCCAGCAACGGCGCGGCGAGCAGCGAATAAAGCTCGCGGGCATAGAAAGCCAGCGGCACGAACGCAACGCCGACCGCGATGAGGACACGAATCAAGCGGTCGCGCAGCTCGACCAAGTGGGAGAGAAAAGTCTCCTGCGCTTCAGCCATCGGCCTTCTTCGCCTCGGCAGGTACTGGCGCCGGCTCGGGTGCTGGTGCCGCAGCCCCATCGACAGCGGCCACGACTTCAGGAGTCGGCGCTGGTGACGCGGCGCTCTCGGGCAATGCCGTATCCGGCTGCGCCGCCGACGTATCGGAAGCGGCCCCGGAGGCCATGGCCCGAACCCTCTCCAGCGGGTCGACAACCTCACCCACCGAACTTTCGACCTCGCGCATTTCATGGGTCACCGAGGATTCCAGGCTGTTCACCTGATCCGTGACCTGCTGCTGGAGCTTCTTCAGCTCATCGAGCTGAATCTCGCGATTGATGTCGGCCTTGACGTCGCCCACGTAGCGCTGTAACCGGCCGAGCAGGAGTCCGGCGGTACGCGCCACCTTCGGCAATCGCTCCGGGCCGATGACGACCAGTGCCACCGCGGCGATGACCATCAATTCGGTAAGGCCGACGTCGAACATAGTCTGAAATAGGGGGAAAGGGGACGGCAGAAGCAAGCAAGGGGAAGCGGGGCAACACCCGGTCCCTTCCCCCTGCCTGATTTCTCGATCAGGTCTTGGTCTGTTCCCGGCGCGACTCGACGTCGATGGTCTGCCCGGTAACCTGCTGCGCCTCGGCCGGCTTGTCGGCCGACGCTTCCTTCATGCCGTCCTTGAAGCCCTTCACCGCGCCGCCGAGGTCCGACCCCATGTTGCGCAGTTTCTTGGTACCGAACACCAGCATGACAATCACCAACACAATCAACCAGTGCCAGATGCTGAATGATCCCATCGTATTTCCTCCTCGCGCTCAGTGAGTTCTCAAAGCGCCCTGCGCTTAAGCATGGACCCCAGTGGCTCGGGGCCACCCAGGATATGAACGTGGAGATGATACACCTCCTGATGCCCGATCCGCCCCGTGTTGATGATGGTGCGAAACCCCTCGTCGAGCCCCTGGCTCTTGGCCAGGTCGTTGGCCTTGGCCAGAATTCGCCCGAGCAGCATCTGATGGCTCATGTCAACCTCCATCAACGAGCCGACGTGCAGCTTCGGCACGATCATGAAATGCACCGGTGCAATCGGGTTGATGTCGTGGAAGGCGAAGATATCCTCGTCTTCGTAAATTTTCTTCGACGGGATCTCGCCGCGCGCGATCCGGCAAAAAATGCAGTCGCTCATGATCCGGGAGTCCTGCTCTTTTTCTCGTCGATGCCGGAAATGCCTTCGCGGCGGCGGAACTCGACCATCACGTCATCGACGCCGATGCCGAACTGGGTCAGCAGAATCATGCTGTGGAACCAGAGGTCGGTGACTTCGCGAACAATGTGCAGGCGATCCCCGTCCTTCGCTGCCATGATGGCTTCGGCAGCCTCCTCGGCGACTTTCTTGCAGATCGCATCGGTGCCCTTCGCATAAAGGCTGGCGACATAGGACGAATCGGGCGCGGCGCCCTTGCGTTCCAGCAGTGTTGCCTGGATGCGGTGCATGACTTCAAGATCAATCACTTGTATTTCTCCTTTGGATCCTTGATGGCGCAATCACAGCCTTACCTCGATGCCGCGACTGCGCATGAATTCCTTGGCCTGGCGCACGGTGTACTCGCCGTAGTGGAAAATACTCGCCGCCAGAACAGCATCGGCGCGACCTTCCGTGACACCGTCGGCCAGATGCTGCAAGTTGCCGACGCCGCCGCTGGCGATCACCGGAATACCCACGGCCTCGGCAATCGCCCGTGTCAGCGGCAGGTCGAAGCCGGCCTTGGTGCCGTCGCGGTCCATGCTGGTCAGCAGTATCTCGCCGGCTCCGAGGCTTTCGACCTGGCGCGCCCATGCGATGGCGTCCAGTCCGGTATTCTTGCGCCCGCCGTGGGTGAAGACCTCCCAGCGTCCCGGCGAAGTCTGCTTGGCGTCGACTGCCACCACGATGCATTGCGCGCCGACCTTGGCAGAGGCGTCGGCAACCAGTTGCGGGTTGTTCACCGCGGCCGTGTTCATGCTGACCTTGTCGGCACCGGCATTCAGCAAGCGGCGCACGTCCTCGACCTGGCGCACGCCACCGCCCACCGTCAGCGGAATGAACACCTGCGAGGCCACCGCCTCGACAATGTGCAGGATGATGTCGCGATCGTCGGAACTGGCCGTGATGTCGAGAAAGGTGAGTTCGTCGGCGCCCTGCTCGTCGTAGCGACGCGCGATCTCCACCGGATCACCGGCATCGCGCAGTTCGACGAAATTGACGCCCTTGACGACGCGGCCGGCATTGACGTCGAGACAGGGGATGATGCGCTTGGCAAGCATCAGCGACCGGAAAGCTTGTCTGCTTCCGCCTGTGCCTTCTTGAAGTCCAGCGTACCTTCGTAGATCGCGCGACCGGTGATGGCACCGGAAATGCCCTCGGCCTGCACCGCACAGAGCGCCTTGACGTCCTTCAGGCTGGCGATGCCGCCACTGGCGATCACGGGAATGCGCAGGGCCTGCGCCAGTTTCACCGTGGCTTCGACGTTCACGCCGGAGAGCATGCCGTCGCGTCCGATGTCGGTATAGATCACGGCTTCGACGCCGTAGTCCTCGAATTTCTTCGCCAGATCCACCACGTCGTGCCCGGTCATCTTCGACCAGCCGTCCACTGCCACCTTGCCGTCGCGGGCATCGAGCCCGACGATGATGTGGCCGGGAAACGCACCGCAGGCGTCGTGCAGGAAGCCGGGGTTCTTCACCGCGGCGGTGCCGATGATGACGTAGCTGACACCGTCGTCGAGGCAACGCTCGATGGTGTCCAGGTCGCGGATGCCGCCACCCAGCTGGACCGGAATCTCAGCGCCGACTTCGTCGAGGATGGCCTTGATCGCGCTTTCGTTCTTCGGCTTGCCGGCAAAGGCGCCGTTGAGGTCGACCAGGTGCAGGCGGCGCGCGCCTTGCTTGATCCAGTGACGGGCCATGGCCCCGGGGTCTTCGGAGAACACCGTGGCATCGTCCATTGCGCCCTGTTTCAAGCGGACGCAGTGACCATCCTTGAGATCAATCGCGGGTATCAGAAGCATAGGAAGGGGGAATCAGGGACTGAGCCTTGTGGCGGTCGGGTCAGGGATTCCAGCGCATGAAATTGGCCAGCAGTCGCAAGCCGGCCTGGGCGCTTTTTTCCGGGTGAAATTGCACGGCGAAGATGTTAGCGCGCGCAATCGCGCTGGTAAAGGGGATGCCGTAGCGGGTCGAGCCCGCAATCACGTCGGGGCTTTCGGGCTCGACGTAGTAGCTGTGCACGAAATAGAAGCGCGCGCCGTCCTCGATGCCATCCCAGATTGGGTGGGCTTCGGCCTGCTGCACCTGGTTCCAGCCCATGTGCGGGACCTTGAGCCGCGATCCGTCAGGCGCGACCATGTCCGCCAACGGGAAATGCGGCACCCGGCCCGGCAGGATTTCGAGGCCCATGACGTCGCCCTCTTCGGCATGACCAAATAGCATCTGCAAGCCGACGCATATTCCAAGAAAGGGCTTTTCGGCGGCGGCACGGATCACGGCGTCGCGCAGGCCGCGCGCTGCCAGTTCGCGCATGCAGTCCGGCATCGCACCCTGGCCGGGCACGACGACACGATCCGCCGCGGCGATTTCCGCAGCGGCGGAACTGACACGAACCTCGGCTTCGGGAGCAACATGCTCGATGGCCTTGGCCACCGAGCGCAGGTTGCCCATGCCATAATCGACTACAACAACCTTGCTCATGGAGAAAGAGTCAGAGCGAGCCTTTGGTCGAAGGAATGGCGCCGGCCGCGCGCGGGTCGGCCTCGACCGCCATGCGTAGCGCCCGGGCGAAGGCCTTGAACACCGTCTCGGCCTGGTGGTGCGAGTTGTCGCCGCGCAGGGCGTCGATATGCACCGTGATGTTGGCGTGATTCACCAGCCCCTGGAAGAACTCGCGCACCAGATCGACATCGAACTCGCCGATCGTGGCCCGCGTGAAAGGCACGTTGAACACCAGTCCCGGACGGCCGGACAGGTCCACCACCACACGCGACAAGGCCTCGTCGAGCGGCACGTAGGCATGGCCATAGCGGCGCAGGCCCTTTTTGTCACCCAGCGCCTTGGCCAGCGCCTGGCCGATGCTGATGCCGACATCCTCGATGGTGTGGTGCCCGTCGATGTGCAGGTCGCCTTTTGCTTCGACGCTCAGGTCGAGCATGCCGTGGCGTGCGATCTGGTCCAGCATGTGGTCGAAGAAGCCGATGCCGGTGGCGAGTTTGGAAACGCCGCTACCGTCGAGATCGAGGACAACGCGGATCTTCGTTTCCAGGGTGTTGCGTGAAATGTCGGCTTGCCGCATGGCGGTGGTGATCGGACGAAGGGTCGAGGCCTGCATGATACCATCGGCCTAGTTCGCTGTACGCCTCTCACCACCACCCAAATTGCCATTCCAAACCGCCATGAGCCGCTTCTGGAGCGATGTCGTCAAGGGGCTAACACCCTACGTGCCGGGCGAGCAACCCAGGCTCGCCAATCTCGTCAAGCTCAACACCAACGAGAACCCTTACGGCCCCTCACCGCGCGCGCTGGACGCGATCCGCGCCGCCACCGGCGAGTCGCTTAAGCTCTACCCCGACCCGAATGCCGAGCAGCTCAAGCTGGCGATCGGCAACTACCATGGCATCGACGCCCGCAACATCTTCGTCGGCAACGGCTCGGATGAGGTGCTGGCCCACACGTTCCTCGCCTTGCTCAAACACCGGCGGCCAATCCTGTTCCCCGACATCAGCTACAGCTTCTACCCGGTGTATTGCGGGCTGTATCAGGTCGCCTTCGAAACCGTCCCGCTGCCCGACGACTTCTCGATCCGTGTCGCGGACTACGCCAAACCGAACGGCGGCATCATCTTTCCCAACCCGAACGCCCCGACCGGCTGCCTGGTGCCGCTGGCCGACATCGAATGGCTGCTGCGGACCAATCCCGACTCGGTGATGGTGGTCGACGAAGCCTATGTCGATTTCGGCGGCGAGAGCGCAATCCCGCTGATCGTCCGCTATCCGAACCTGCTGGTAGTGCAGACGCTGTCCAAGTCACGCTCGCTGGCCGGCCTGCGCGTCGGTTTCGCCGCCGGGCATGCCGACCTGATCGAGGCGCTGGAACGGGTCAAGAACAGTTTCAACTCCTACCCGCTCGACCGCCTGGCGATCGCGGGTGCGGTTGCCTCATACGAGGACCGCGACTATTTCGAACAGACCTGCAAGGCGGTGATCGCCTCGCGCGAAAAGCTGGTGGCCGAACTGAAGGTACTCGGCTTCGAGGTGCTGCCGTCGGCAGCCAACTTCATCTTTGCCCGCCATCCGCGGCACGACGCGCAAGAGTCGGCGCTGGCGCTACGGCGGCGCGGCATCATCGTGCGCCACTTCAAGCAGCCGCGCATCGAGCAGTTCCTGCGCATCACGGTCGGCACCGACGAGCAGTGTGCGGCACTGGCCATGGCGCTGCGGGAGATCGTCGGAAAAAGCTAGCCGGATCACGTCGTTCGGGCCGGCGGGGCCAAGGCAAGCGAGAGCGTGTGCCCGACGCGCGGATCGCCACGCCCGCCCAGCACTTCGGCATAAGCCGCCGCGACTGCCTTCCCTCCCAGGTGCTGCCTGACCACCAGCCACGGTGCCGCCGGATCACCCACTTTGCCGATGAAGCCCCGCCATGCCGCGAGCAGTCGCTGCCCGAGAACATCCGCCCCCCATTGCGCATTGCGCTTCTTGATCTGCGCCGGCGCGAAGAACAGCGTCGCCCGCGGCCCCGGCAGGTCCCTGGCGCCCCCGAGCTGCCCGACGTGGGTGCCACCGATGGAACTGCTGTACTTGAGATTCTCGAACCGGGTATGAATGCGTCTGCGCAAACCCGCATTGCCGGCGAAGTCCACATAAACGCAGGCCGCTTCGGATGTAATGCGGTCCAGTTGATCGTAGGCCAGCACCTGGTGATAGCAGCCGAGGCCGCGGCAGAAATCCATGTTGGCGGCTGACGTCAGGCCGACCACCTCGACACCCTGCCGCTGCGCGAGCTGGAATGCCGTGCCGTAAGCGGTCTTGCACGATGCGCTCGACAACAGCATGAGGCCGGTTCCCGATGCGCGGGCACCGAAGAAATCATTGTCCGCCAGAAAGTCATCGATCAGCCACGACGTCATGAACAGCGGGCGCAGCAGCGCCTGGACGTCTTCCGACTGCTCCGTATGGAAGGGGTCGGTGGCGCAGCGCGAGTAACTGTTGTAGACCGGATGCAAGGTTGCGCGGTGCGCGGCGCCCTCCATGAATCCCCCTGACGACAGTCGTGTCGGCTGCAGGATGACGCCGGACGACATCGGGTAGTAGCCATAGAACTTCTCGCCGACGGCCACGCCGTGGCATCGCGACTCGAGCACCGAGCCAAATCCCCAGACTGGTATGTGCCCCCACCCGCCCCCTGCCGGATAGAAACCCCAATAGTTCATGGCCTCGCCGAAGGCGGCGTAGGTAATGTTGTTCGCGGTCAGGGCAAACTTGTCCACGCGCAAACGCACCTGGCCTTCTTCAAGCGCGAGCGCCGGCGTCTCGCGCAGCTCAGTGGTGGTCAATTGGTCCTTGCGAACCAGGAAATCGATGGTGTTCATGGCGCACCCTCGACAAACAGGGGAAGGAACCCGCTTGGTGTCCCGGTATGGCGGCAAACGAAAAGACCCCGCCTCAAGTAGTCATCCCCGCCAGGATCAATCACGAATGCCGTCCGCCCACGCCAGTGCCTGCTGCAACCGGTCGTTGCCCCAGAATATTTCCCCGTTCACGATGAAAGTGGGTGCGCCGAAAATGTCGAGCTTGAATGCTTCCTCCGTTTGACGCCGCAAGAGATGCTTGCCCTCAGGGCCTTCTGCGTCCGCGATGAGGGCTTCGGCATCCAATCCGAGCGTGCCCAGCAAACCTGCGACGACTTCGCGCTCGCCGATATCCTGATCCGCCGCAAAACCCGCAGTAAATACAGCACGGACAAAATCCGGAATCCAGACCGCATCGTGGTTGGCACAGATGATCCGGGCGGGGCGAAGGCCGTTGCGCGGGAATTTGGAGGGCTTCTTCAGGGGCAAGCGGTAGTGTTGGCAGAGGCGCTCCATGTCCCGCCACATATAGCGTCCCTTGGACGGGTAAATATTGAAGGGCGAATCGTTCCAGCCCATAGCCGTGAACACGGGGCCCAGCAGAAACGGCCGCCAATTCACCTTCACGTTTCTGGTTGTCGCCAGAGGCTCGATGCGCAAGGCCGCCAGATAGGAGTAAGTGCTTGCGAAGTCGAACCAGAAGTCGATGTACTTTGCCATGAGATTTCACCGCCCAGTGATTGCCGATCATCGTGCCACTGCCGGATCGGCTTGACAATATCGCCGCCCGTGGCCGGCTGCCTGATCGGCGCGTGCCGGCCCGTGAAGCGGGGTCCCCGGCAGGCAGAGTCCGGGACGGCGATGCCATGCCATGCCGACGAAGCTATTTGAGCCGGAACTCCGCCGCGTTGGCGTGAGCCGTCAGCCCCTCTCCATGGGCCAGGGTCGCGGCAATCGGGCCCAGAGTCTGTGCGCCGGCCTGCGATACCTCGATCAGGCTGGAACGCTTCTGGAAATCATAGACACCCAGCGGCGACGAGAAACGGGCGCTGCGTGAAGTCGGCAGCACGTGGTTGGGCCCCGCGCAGTAGTCGCCGAGCGACTCCGAGGCATAGTGACCGATGAAGATCGCACCGGCGTGGCGGATCTTTTCAACCAGCGGGTCGGGATTGTCGACCGACAGTTCCAGGTGTTCCGGGGCAATCCGGTTGGCGATGCCGCAGGCCTCGTCGAGATCTGTTACGTGGATCAAGGCGCCGCGCCCCTTCAGCGAAGCAGTGATGACTTCGCGACGCGGCATGGTGGGCAGCAGTTTCTCGATACTGGTGATGACGCGCGCGATGAAGTCCGCGTCCGGGGAAAGCAGGATCGATTGCGCCAGTTCGTCATGCTCGGCCTGGGCGAACAGGTCGATCGCCACCCAGTCCGGGTTGGCCGAGGCATCGGCGATGATCAGCACTTCGGAAGGCCCGGCCACCATGTCGATGCCGACAGTGCCGAAGACACGGCGCTTGGCCGCCGCCACATAAGCGTTGCCGGGGCCGACGATCTTGTCCACCTGCGGGATGGTCTGCGTACCGTAGGCCAGAGCCGCCACGGCCTGCGCGCCGCCGATGGTGAACACGCGATCGACGCCGGCGAGGCAGGCGGCTGCAAGCACCAGCGCGTTCTTCTCGCCGCGCGGGGTGGGTACCACCATGATCAGTTCGCCGACACCCGCCACCTTGGCTGGCAGGGCGTTCATCAACACCGAGCTCGGATAGGCCGCCTTGCCGCCAGGCACGTAGAGGCCGACGCGGTCGAGCGGAGTGATCTTCTGCCCGAGTCGTGTACCGTCGGCTTCGGTGAAGCTCCAGGAATCCAGCTTTTGCCGCTCGTGGTAGGCCGTGACGCGCCGTGCGGCGGCTTCGAGCGCCACACGCTGGGCAACCGGCAATCCATCGAGCGCCCTCTGCAACTCGGCTGGGTGCAGCTCCAGATCGGCCATGGCGGCCGCATCGAGCTGGTCGAAGCGACGCGTGCAGTCGAGCACGGCCGCATCGCCGTTGGCGCGCACATTCTTGAGAATTTCAGCGACGATCTGTTCAATCGCATCGTCGGTCGAATGATCGAAATGCAGCAGCTCGACCAGCGTCGGAATGAAACCGGGATCGCGCGTCGATAGCCGCCGTATCATTTGATGGCACTTTCGATCGCGGCGATGACGGGTTGCAACAGCTCGCGCTTCATCTTGAGTGCAGCCTGATTGACGACGAGGCGCGAGGAAATGCTCATGATTTCCTCGACCTCGACCAGATTGTTGGCTTTCAGCGTGGCGCCACTCGATACCAGGTCCACTATGGCCTCGGCCAGCCCTGCCAGCGGCGCCAGTTCCATCGAGCCATAGAGCTTGATCAGGTCGACATGCACGCCCTTGGCGGCGAAATGCTCGCGGGCGACGGCGATGTACTTGGTGGCGATCCGCAGGCGCGCGCCGCGACGCACGGCAGCGGCGTAATCGAAACCGACCGGCGCCGCGACGCACATGCGGCACCTGGCGATGTTCAGGTCGAGCGGCTGGTAGAGCCCGGCACCGCCGTGTTCGAGCAGCACATCCTTGCCGGCGATGCCTAGGTCGGCCGCCCCGTATTGCACATAGGTCGGCACATCGGACGCACGCACAATCACGACGCGCACGTCGGCGCGATTGGTACCGATGATCAGTTTGCGCGACTTTTCCGGATCCTCGGCCGGCACGATCCCCGCCGCAGCCAGCAACGGCAGGGTTTCCTCGAAGATGCGGCCCTTGGAAAGGGCGATGGTGATTCCGTTCATGCAGCTATTTTACCCGTCGAATGTTGGCGCCCAAAGCCGCCAGCTTCTGCTCCAGCCCCTCGTAGCCACGATCGAGGTGGTAGATGCGCTCGATCAGGGTCTCGCCCTGCGCCACCAGGCCGGCGATGACCAGGCTGGCGGAAGCACGCAAGTCGGTGGCCATCACCGTCGCGCCGTCCAGCGTCGGCCGGCCGGTGACGAAAGCCGTGTTGCCGTCGATCTTGATGTCGGCGCCGAGCCGGATCAGCTCCACAGCGTGCATGAAGCGGTTCTCGAAAATCGTCTCGCGCATTACCGCGGTGCCTTCGGCCACCGCGTTGATGGCCATGAACTGAGCTTGCATGTCGGTGGGAAACGCCGGGTAGGGCGCGGTACGGATGCTGACGGCAGTGAGCCGGCGCGGCGCCTTGAGGCGGATCGCGTCGCGCTCGGAAACCACCTCGCAACCGGTATCCATCAGCTTGTCGATCACGGCATCGAGGCAGGTCGACGATACCCCGGTGAGGCGAACCTCGCCGCCCGTGGCGGCGGCTGCGCACAGGTAGGTGCCGGTCTCGATACGGTCGGGCATGATGCGGTGCGTGGTGCCATGCAGGGCATCGACGCCCTGGATGCGGATCACGTCGCCGCCGGCACCCGAAATGCGCGCCCCCATGGCGATCAGGCAGTTGGCGAGGTCCACCACTTCCGGCTCGCGCGCCGCGTTCTCGATCACGGTTTCACCCTGTGCCAGGCTTGCCGCCATCATCAGGTTCTCGGTACCGGTGACCGTGACCATGTCGGTGAACAGGCGGGCACCTTTCAGGCGTGTGGCGCGGGCATGGACGTAGCCCTGCTCGACCGTGATCTCGGCGCCCATCGCGGTGAGGCCCTTGATGTGCTGATCCACCGGCCGCGCGCCGATGGCGCAGCCACCCGGCAGCGACACCTTTGCCTCGCCCGTACGGGCGACCAGCGGCCCCAGCACCAGGATCGAGGCGCGCATGGTCTTGACCATTTCGTAGGGCGCGACGGCGTTGTCGAGCCCCGAAGCATCCAGCATCACCGTGTCGCCAGCGCCGACTCTTGCGCTTTCCCGCGACACCTTGACGCCCATCTGCGCCAGCAGCTTGAGCATGGTGCCTATGTCGTTCAGATGCGGCACGTTGGTGAAGGTGACCGGCTCACGGGTCAGCAGCGCGGCGCACAGCAACGGCAAAGCCGCATTCTTCGCGCCCGAAATGGCGATTTCACCCGAAAGGGGAATCCCTCCCCCGATCAGCAGCTTATCCATTGGCCTTCCATTCCTCCGGCGTCAGGGTCTGCATCGACAGTGCGTGCAATTCTCCCGAATCGAAGCGCGCCTTGAGGATCGCGTTGACGCGCTGCTGGCGCTTGACGCGGTTCAGCCCGGCGAATTCGCCGCTGACGATCACGGCGGCAAAATGATGGCCATCGCCATCCACGGCGAGATGCTCGCAGGGCAGGCCGGCGGCGATCCAGGTTTCGATTTGTTTGGGATCAAGCATGGGCAAACTCCTCAGGCGCGCAGCTTGTAGCCGCGCTTCAACAGATTCAGGGTAAATGCGGTCAGCAACGCCAGGCATGCGCCGACCACGGAAAGGCTCAACCACGGCGAGGCGTCGGATACGCCGAAGAAGCCATGACGAAAACCATCGATCATGTAGAAAACCGGATTCCAGTGCGACACCCGCTGCCAGAAGGGCGGCAGTGAATTGATGGAGTAGAACACGCCGGACAGGAAAGTGAGCGGCATGATCAGGAAGTTCTGGAAGGCAGCGAGCTGGTCGAACTTGTCGGCCCAGATGCCCGCGATCACGCCGAGACTGCCGAGGATGGCGCCCCCCATCAGGGCAAAGACGAGAATCCAAACAGGTTCGGCGAAGGTCAGCGGGGCGAACCAGAAGGTGGCCAGCAATACCCCCGTCCCGACCACGAAGCCCCGCACCACCGAAGCCAGCACATAGGCGGCAAAGAATTCGAGGTAGGAAATCGGCGGCAGCAGGATGAACACGATGTTGCCCGTGACCTTGGACTGGATCAGCGAGGACGAAGAGTTGGCGAAGGCATTCTGCAACACCGACATCATCACCAGCCCGGGGATCAGGAAGGCCGTGTAGGCGACGCCATGCACCTTGACGTGGCCTTCCAGCACATGGGAGAAGATCAGCAGGTAGAGCAGAGCGGTGAGTACGGGTGCTGCAACCGTCTGCGAGGCAACCTTCCAGAAGCGCAGCACTTCCTTGTACAGGAGGGTGGAAAAACCGCCGTAGCTCATCTCAGCTCGCCCGCCCTTCCTGCTGTCCCTGCATGACGCGAACGAAGACCTCTTCCAGATCCGGCTTGCCGATCTCGAGATCGCCTATCCCGCAACCGGCGGCGCGTATGCTCGCCAGCAGCGGCTCGACTTCGTCGAAGCTGTCGAAGGGAAACGACCACCAGCCGCCATTCTCGGCGGCGCCGCGGGTGAGTGACGCAGGCATCGCGCCATCCGTGCGCAAGCGCAGGCTATGCACCGAAAACCGGCGCAGCAGGTTGGCTGTAGTATCCAGCGCCACCACGCGCCCCGCCTTCAGCATTGCGATGCGGGTGCATAGGTTCTCTGCCTCCTCAAGGTAGTGCGTTGTCAGGACGATCGTGTGGCCGGCCTCGTTCAGCCGCCGGATGAAGTGCCACAGGGTCTGGCGCAATTCGACATCGACGCCGGCGGTCGGCTCGTCGAGCACGATCACCGGCGGTCGATGCACCAGCGCCTGCGCCACCAGTACGCGGCGCTTCATGCCGCCGGAAAGCATGCGCATGTTGGCGTTGGCCTTGGTCGTCAGGCCAAGGTTCTCGAGGATCTCGTCTATCCAGCTCTCGTTGTCGCCAATACCGAAGTAGCCGGATTGGATCTTGAGCGATTCGCGCACAGTAAAGAAGGGGTCGAAGACCAGTTCCTGGGGAACAACACCCAACAGGCGCCGCGCCGCACGATAGTCGGCCTGGACGTCATGACCCATCACGCGCAGGCTGCCGGCATCTGGACGAACCAGCCCGGCAAGCGCCGAAATCAGGGTCGTCTTGCCGGCGCCATTGGGGCCGAGCAGGCCGAAGAACTCGCCCGGCTGGATTTCCAGGTCGACCCGATCCAGCGCCTGGACATTGCCAAAGGACTTGGAGACCTGCTGTATGCGGATCGCAGCGGACATGACACCAACCCGAAGGCTAAGGTCAGTGCTGCGGAAGGAGATCGGCGACGCCGTAGACGGCGGCGAGATTCAGCAGATTCTGCGGCGGGTTCAGGAGGCGCAAGGACTTTCCTGCGGCGGTTGCCGCCCTCATCCAGCCAAAAACGACGGCAAGGCAGGAAGAATCCATGTCGGTCACGGCGGCGAGATCGAAAGCGAAGGCATTTGCCGCAATAGCGGCTTCACCTTCGGCCAGCAGCACGGTGGCGCCCGACATGGTCATCGGACCGGTCACCTCGACGTTGTCGCCGGAGATGCGAATCATTTCTTGACCGACGTCGCCTCGCCGGACTTGTTCTTGGTTTGCAGCGACTTGATCAGGCCGTCAATGCCATTGTTGCGCACTTCCGCGGCAAAGGAATCGCGATAGTTTGTCACCAGACTGATGCCACCGACCTCGATGTCATAGACCTTCCAGCCGGCAGCGGACTTTTCAAGGAAGTAATCCAGTTCGATGTTCTTTCCGGCTCCGGACTGCCGAATTTCGGTGCGAACCCGGGTATCGGTCTCGCCGGCCTTTACCGCAAAGGGCTTGAAGGCAATCGTCTGATTCTTGTATTCGGTCAGAGCCTTGGAATAAGTCCGCACCAGCAGGAGGCGAAATTCGTCGGTCAGAATTTTCTGCTGACCGGCATTCGCCTGCCGCCAATCGCGGGCCAGAGCCAATTGCGTCATGCGCGTGAAGTTGAAGTGCGGCAGCACCTTGGCCTCCACCAGGTCGATCGCCTTCTTCGTGTTGCCGGACTGAATTTCCTTGTCCTTGCGGACTATATCGAGCACCTCGTTCGTCACGGACTTGATGAGGGCATCGGGAGGGACTTCCTGGGCCATCACGCTCGTGGCGATAAGCAGGCCGCTGAAAAATGCAAGCAGGGTTTTCATCTGGGTTTCCTGAGATTACGGGGACCGGGGCTGGGACAATCCACCCCGGTGTGATTCATTATTTCGTGTCTGCCGATTCCGTGCGCGCTGCCAGCACGGATACCGGCGCCAACTCGGCACGCGGAACCCCGGCTTCCGCTTCCGCCGTAACCGGACGATCCACCTGTTCGGCATCGGCCTCGATTTCACGCGGCGGATTGCCGTCGTGAATCAGGTTGCGGCGGCGCTGCAGGTAAGCGTCGCGAATGTAGGAATACTTGTCCAGCGCGGCCTCCTCGACAACCTTGTCGGCTGCGAGCAGGTTGGCGCGGTCATTCACCAGCCGCAAAACGACTGCGGCATCGCGGGTCCGTCGCGGCTTGTGCTGCGCAACCGGATCCGTCGCCACATCGAGCACCAGGCCAACTGTGTCACGCGCGGTCCGCGACCCGAAAACCGGAATCACGACGTAGGCACCGTTGCCAACACCCCAGCGACCAAAGGTCTGGCCGAAGTCCTCGTCATGTTTTTCAAGACCGGCGTCGGAAGCCCAATCGATGAGGCCGAGCAGACCCACCGTAGTGTTGATCAGAACACGGCCGAAATCGCTGGCGGCCTCGGGCACCTTGCCCTGCAACAGATTGTTTACGCCGATGAAGACATCCTCGATATTGCCGAAGAAGTTGGTGACGCCGGTCTTTACCGGCGACGGCAGCACCGCGTCATAGCCTGTGGCAACCGGCTTGATGATGGCGGTGTCGAGTCCTTCGTTGAAGGCGAACATTGCCCGGTTGAAGCCCTCGATCGGGTCTTTCGGATTTCCCGAAGTTGCGCATCCGGCCAAAAGACTTGCTGCGGCGACAGCCACAGCGACGGATTTCATGCGAGCAGGCAGCGTTGTATTCATTCTTTTTCCAGGCACCCGTTGACTACTTTTTGCCGCCATCCTCGGCAGCCTTGTTGAACATGAACTGGCTAATCAGCTTTTCCAGCACCACCGCCGACTGCGTTTTCTTGATCGTATCACCGGCCTTCAGCATCGCCGTATCGCCACCGACTTCAAAACCCACGTACTGCTCGCCGAGTAAACCCGACGTATTGATCGTCGCGAATGTATCGCGCGGGAACTTGTAGCGGGCATCGACACTGATTGTAACCACGGCCAGATATGCTTCAGGATCAAAGCGAATCTCCGTTACGCGCCCCACCACAACTCCTGCGCTCTTAACCGCCCCGCGGACCTTCAGGCCCCCGATGTTATCAAATTTGGCCTGGATTGCATAAGTTTCCCCACTACTCGAAGATGCCAGATTGCCAACCTTGAGGGCAAGAAACAACAGTGCGCCCAATCCCACGGCAACGAAAAATCCGACCCAGAGGTCAAGTGTAGTACGACTCATGTCACGTCCCTGTAAACATGAAAGCGGTAAGAATGAAATCGGCGGCCAGAATGGCCAGCGACGATGTTACAACGGTACGCGTCGTTGCCCCGGAAACCCCCTCGGCGGTTGGCTCGGCATCGTAGCCTTCGAATACGGCGACCCAGCTGACAATGATGCCGAACACGAAACTCTTGATCACGCCGTTGAGGATGTCCTCGCGGAAATCCACCGAGGCCTGCATCTGCGACCAGAACGAGCCCTCATCGACGCCGATCAGTTGCACGCCGACCAGATAGCCGCCAAAGATGCCCATCGCCGAAAACAGCGCCGCCAGGAGGGGCATTGAAATCACGCCGCCCCAGAAACGCGGTGCCACCACGCGGGCAATCGGATCCACCGCCATCATCTCCATGGCGGAAAGCTGCTCGGTCGCCTTCATCATGCCGATTTCGGCGGTAATCGCCGACCCGGCGCGACTGGCGAAGAGGAGCGCAGCCACCACCGGACCGAGTTCGCGTACCAGCGACAGGGACACGAGGACTCCAAGCGCCTCTGTCGAGCCATAGCGGGCCAGTGTGTCATACCCCTGCAGGCCGAGCACCATGCCGACAAACAGCCCCGACACCAGGATGATGATCAGTGACAGGACGCCGGTAAAGAAGATTTCCCGTATGGTCAGGTTGATGCGCCGCAGCGAGGTGCCGGAATGCAGCAGGATGGCGAGAAAGAAGCGGCTGGCATAGCCAAGGCGCCAGATGCGCGATGTAACCCGCTGGCCTAGCCCGCGCAGCGCGCGCACAAAGTCGTTATCCACGGGCACCCGCCATGAGTTGTTCGCCGTACGGACGGGACGGATACTGGAAGGGTACCGGGCCATCGGCCTCGCCCCAGACAAACTGATGCACGTAAGGCACCGTTGAATTCTTCATTTCCTCGGCGGTGCCTTCGGCCACGATCTTTCCTTCCGAGACAAAATAGACATAGTCGACGATCTTCAGCGACTCCTGGACGTCGTGGGTCACCACAATCGAACTGGCGCCCAGCGCGTCGTTCAGCTTACGGATCAACTCGCCGACAATCGACAGGGAAATCGGGTCGAGACCGGCAAAAGGCTCGTCGTACATGATCAGCATCGGATCCAGCGCGATGGCACGGGCCAGCGCAACCCTGCGCGCCATGCCGCCGGAGAGCTCGGACGGCATCAGGCCATGGGCGCCGCGCAAACCCACGGCATGCAGTTTCATCAGGACCAGGTCATGGATCAGGGCTTCCGGCAGGTCTGTGTGCTCGCGCATCTGGAAGGCGATGTTGTCGTACACCGACATGTCCGTAAATAGCGCGCCAAACTGGAACAGCATGCCCATGCGCCGGCGCAAGTCGTACAGGCCGCCCGAATCGAGCTGGTGCACCACCTGGCCGCCAACCCTGACCTCGCCGGAAGTCGGCTTCAGTTGGCCTCCGATCAGGCGCAACGTAGTGGTCTTGCCACAGCCCGAACTTCCCATGACAGCGACAACCTTGCCGCGCGGAATCGTCATGTTGATTCCGGTAAGAACCGGCCGGCTGTCGTAGGTGAAGTTCAGATCGCGGATTTCGACGAGGGATTCCTGGGACATGTTCTCACCGGGAACCCCGGTCAATTTCGCAGGCCGCGATTCTAGCAGAAGCGGATCGCACACCAATCGGCGCCAGCCCCTGAAGAACGGGGTAAACGCCATCCACAACCGGAATTGGCCGCCACCAGTTTCCGCTATGATCTTGGGATGGACTTACACAGGCTCCGTCCTTGACCGCGCCCAACAGCAAAGCCGAGCTGCTGATTGTCGACGATGACCCGCTGATCGCCGACTCGCTGGGCTATTTTCTCGGCCGCGATTATTCGGTCAAGACCGCCTCGACTCGCGCCGAAGCAGTCGAACTGTTGCGCGACGGAAAAACTGCGCCGGCTCTTGCGCTGATCGACCTTGGCCTGCCGCCGACACCGCATCGCCCGGACGAAGGCTTCGCCCTGATCGCCGACATTCTTGCGCACACCCCGACAACCCGCATAGTGGTGCTTTCCGGCCAAAGCGACGAACTCAATGCGCGCCACGCGCGGGCTCTGGGCGCGACCGAATTCGTCGCCAAACCGGCTGACCCGGAATTTCTGCGGAGCCTGATTCGGCGAGTGTTGTCTTTTAGAGACATATCAACCGAGATCGATGACGGGCTGATCGGCCGCAGCGCGCCGCTGCAAAAATTGCGAGCCCAGCTCAGGCAGTTTGCGCGCTCACCCTTTCCGGTGTTGATAGAAGGCGAATCAGGCAGCGGCAAGGAACTGGCAGCCGCGGCCCTGCACCGCCTGTCCGACAGGGCGGGGAAGTCCTACCTGGCGCTCAACTGTGCGGCGATTTCGCCCGGCCTCGTGGAAGCCACGCTGTTCGGCCATAGCAAGGGCGCCTTCACCGGCGCCAGCGGCCCGCGCGCCGGCTATTTCGAGGATGCCTCCGACGGCACGCTGTTCCTCGATGAGATCGGTGAGCTTCCCCTCGACCTGCAACCGAAGCTCCTGCGCGTGCTTGAAAACGGTGAATTCCAGCGCATCGGCGAGACGCTGGCGCGGCATTCGTCGGCACGCATCGTCACCGCCACCAACCGCGACCTGAAAAAGGAGGTGCGCGAAGGACGCTTTCGCGCCGACCTCTACCACCGCCTTTCGGTGTTCACCATCGACATACCACCGCTGCGCGATCTCGGCGACGACCGCCTCCTTCTGCTGGAACACTTCCGCGCCATCTACACGGCGCAGGCCGACCTGCCGCCCTTCCGGCTCAGCGATGAGGCCACCGAACGCCTGCTGGCCTACCGGTTTCCCGGCAATGTCCGCGAACTGCGCAACATAGCGATTCGCCTGACGACCAAGCTCGCCGGGAAAGATGTCGGCCTTCTGGATCTCGAGGCAGAGCTGGATCTGGCCGACCCATCGCTGTTGGGCGGCGTCCTGCCGGCGCCGACTCTGGCGGGCAGGGCCGAGCTGGTGGCGATTGCCCTTAATGACATCCAGAACCGCCACGAGTTCGACCTCGACGCCACGTTGCGTCGCTGGGAGGAAGCCTATATAGAAGCGGCGCAACAGCTTGGCCATGGCAACATGAGCCAGGCGGCCCGCCTGCTCGGCGTAAACCGCACCACGCTTTACAATCGCATAGACACGCTGGCGCGAGCAAAGCGCGCTGCCCCGCAATAAGCCAAGCGCCCGAACCGACCCACCGACGACATGTACCTGGAACACTTCGGACTCAACGAACCACCCTTCCGCATCACGCCCCATACCGACTTCTTTTTCGACGGGGCCAACCGCGGTGCGACGCTCGACGCGCTGATCTACGCCATCACCCACGACGAAGGCATCGTCAAGGTCAGTGGCGAAGTCGGCAGCGGCAAGACCATGCTGTGCCGCGTGTTGATGGAACGCCTGCCGGAAAACGTCACCATCATCTACCTGGCCAATCCGTCCCTCTCGCGCGACGACATTCTCTACGCCATCGCCGACGAACTGCGCCTCGATGTGCCGGAAAACGCCCGCTCGTCATTGGTATTGCGCACCTTGCAGGATCACCTGATCAAGTCCTTCGGTGAAGGCCGGCAGGTGGTCGTACTGATCGACGAAGCCCACGCCATGCCGGTGGAAACGCTCGAGGAAATCCGCCTGCTGTCGAATCTCGAAGCCAACCGCAACAAGCTGCTGCAACTGGTGCTGTTCGGGC
>JAIOPW010000497.1 GCA_021413665.1 Rhodocyclales bacterium
TCGCCCGCCAGGACCAGCACCGGTCGCCACTCGCCCGGATTCACCTCGACCAGCTGCCAGAAACAAACATCGTCGTTACGCCGCAGGCTACGATTGTGGATGGGCTGCAAAGCCTTGACCAGTGCCGCCTCCTTCAGCAACGCCCCGATCTCGCCGCCGGTTTCGATGCACTCGATGCGCCGCACCTGCTGCGCCAGGTTCATTTCCCTGGCCGCCGCATGGTCGGCCGCGAAGTGGGCCAGCACGCGCTTCTTCAATTCCTTGCTCTTGCCGACATACAGTGGCAGGTCATTCTCGCCATAGAACAGGTAGACACCCGCGCCCTCCGGCAGATCGTCGATCGCCGCCGGGTCGAGGCCGGCGGGCAGGCTCGGGCGCGCCGTCAGCGCTTTGACCGCCGCGGCCAGTGTTTCCGGCGCCACCGCCGTCTGCAGGCGATTCCAGAACTGGTGGATCAACTGCGCGTCGCCAAGCGCCCGGTGTCGGCTGCTCACACTCAGGTCGTGGCGCTCGATCAGGCTGTCGAGGTTGTGGCGGGCGTGCTGCGGAAACAGCTTGCGCGACAGTTTCACGGTGCACAGGACCGTGGCGCGGAATTCATGGCCGGCGCGCTTGAATTCGTTCTTGAGGAAGCCGTAATCGAAGCGGGCGTTGTGGGCGATGAACAGCCGGCCATCGAGGCGCGCCTTGACCTCGTCCGCGACATCGGCGAATGGCGGCGCGTCGGCCACCATCGCATTGGAAATGCCCGTCAGGTTCTGGATGAAACCCGAAATCGGCGTGCCCGGATTGACCAGGCGGGACCATTCGCGCACACCGTCCGCGTCGACTTCGACGATGCCGATCTCGGTGATCCGATCCGCCGTCGCCGTGGCGCCGGTGGTTTCGAGGTCGACAAAGGCCAGCGCGGGAAAAGTCATGTGAGGGAACGCGATACGAGGGCGGCGAATCATACCGCGCCTGCCCCGCCATATCCCTCGGGAGATACCGTCCCCGACCAAACGCCCGTGACATAATCCGCCGCATGAATACCGGTTTCCCGATCCGCTACGTCGATCCCGTCTTCCGCCCGCCCAGCGAGGCGGAGTCGCTGATCCTGCCCGTCACCGACGGTTGCTCCTGGAACAAGTGTACGTTCTGCGAGATGTACACCTCGCCACAGAAAAAATTTCGCGCCCGCGACGAAGTGGAAACTCGGGAGGCACTGCGCCGCTGCAGCGAACGCTTCGGCAACGACATCCGCCGCGTCTTCCTCGCCGACGGAGACGCTTTGGTATTACCGACCCGGCGCCTGCTCGATATCCTGGTCGCGATCCGCGAACACCTGCCGGCGGTACGGCGCATTTCCAGCTACTGCCTGCCGCGCAACCTGCGCAAGAAATCTGTCGGGGAGCTGAAGGAACTGGCCGCTGCGGGCCTGACCATGGCCTACGTCGGCGCCGAATCGGGCGACGACGAAGTCCTGATGAAAGTGAACAAGGGCGAGACCTTTGCCAGCACCTGCGAAGCCTTGGACAAATTGCAGCAGGCCGGAATCCGGCGCTCGGTGATGATACTGAACGGCCTCGGCGGCAAAACCCTGTCGGCGCAGCACGCGACGAATTCGGCCCGCCTGGCCAACGCCACGCAGCCGGAATTCCTGGCCGTGCTGGTGGTGA
>JAIOPW010000498.1 GCA_021413665.1 Rhodocyclales bacterium
CGAACTCGCCCGAGGCCTCGACCAGCTCGCGCGTCAGCGTCGCCTTGTCGATCACCACCGCGACCTTGGGCGGATCGAAATCCAGCGGCATCGACCACGCGGCGGCCATCACGTTGCGACGCCCGGCATGGGCGCTGGAAACCAGCACCGTCGGGCCATGGTTGAGCAGCAGGTAAGCCTTGCCCGGCGGTACGGCGACGCGCTGCGTCATGCCGCGCCCTCCGTGGCGGCCCGTTTCGCGGCGAAGTCGAGGAACCATTGCAGGCTGCTGGGATTGGCCATCGCGTCCGGGTTGGCTATCTTGTCGAGGGCGTGGCCAAGCAGCAACTTCTTGATGGGCAGTTCCATCTTCTTGCCCGAAAGGGTGCGCGGAATGTCCGCGACCTGGAGGATTTCATTGGGCACATGGCGCGCCGACAGCGCCACCTTGATCCGCTCGCGCAGCGCGGTTTCGAGCTGCGGCGTCAGGTCGTGGCCAGGGCGCAGGACGACGAACAGCGGCATCCAGGATTCGCGGCCGAGGAATTCGAGGTCGACCACCAGGCTGTCCAGCACTTCCGGCAGTTCCTCGACGGCGCGATAGAGTTCGCTGGTGCCCATGCGGATGCCATGCCGGTTGATGGTGGCGTCCGAGCGGCCATAGATGATCGCGCCACCGCGCGGCGTGATGCGCAGCCAGTCTCCGTGGCGCCAGATGCCGGGGTACATGTCGAAGTAGCTCTCGCGGTAGCGGCGGTCTTCCGCGTCGTTCCAGAACCTGAGCGGCATCGAAGGCATCGGTGCGCTGCATACCAGTTCGCCCACTTCATCGATCAGGGCGCGGCCAGCGTCGTCGAAGGCTTCCACCTTGGCGCCGAGGCAGCGGCACTGCATTTCGCCCGAATGGACGGGCAGGATCGGCACGCCGCCGACAAAGGCGCCGGCGAAGTCGGTGCCGCCGGAGATCGGATTGATCCAGATGTCGCGCCGGACATGGTCGTAAATCCACTGATAGCCCTCCGCCGGCAAGGGCGAGCCGGTGGAGCCGACGGTGCGCAGCCGCGACAGGTCGGCGACCTGGTTCGGCTCGACCCGGGCCTTCAGGCAGGACAGGAAAAACGCCGCACCGGCGCCGAAGAACGTGACGCCGGTTTCACCGACGAAACGCCATAGGGTGTTCCAGTCCGGCCAACCCGGATTGCCGTCGTAGATGCAGGCCGTGCTGCCGAGCAGGAGGCCGGAGAGCTGACAATTCCACATGATCCAGCCACTGCTGGAATACCAGTGGAAGCGATCCTCGGGGCCGAGATCCAGGTGCAGCGCGGCCATCTTGACGTGTTCCAGAACGATACCGCCCTGCGAATGCACGATGGGTTTGGGCAAGCCGGTGGTGCCGGAGGAATAGACAATCCATAGCGGGTGATCGAAGGGCACGTGCTCGACCCGCAACGGCTGGTTTCCGGCGGTCGCGACGGCCCAGTTGGTGCAGTTGGCAAATCGGGCGGCATCGGCCCGCAGGTCGAGCCCGGGCAGCAGGATCAGGTGGTCGACACTGGACAATTCCGCCAGCAATTCATGCAGCAGTTCGCTGCGGTCGTGCGGTTTGCCGCCGTAGCGGTAGCCATCGACCGCGATCATCACCTTCGGCGCGATCTGGCGGAAGCGGTCGAGTACCGCAATGCGCCCCATGTCGGGCGAGCAGGCTGACCAGATGGCGCCGAGGCTGGCTACGGCGAGGAAGGCGACGATGGTTTCCGGAATGTTGGGCAGGTAGGCCGCCACGCGGTCGCCGCGCCCGACGCCCATTTCACGCAGGCTGGCGGCCAGGGCGCCGACCTGGCGCCGCAGTTCGGCCCAGCCCAGCTCGCGATCGACGCCGGCTTCATTGCGAGAAATGACTGCCGGGCGGTCCGCCGTGGCATGGCGGAAGACCTGGTCGACGTAGTTCATGCTTACGCCGGGGAACCACTGCGCACCGGGCATGCGCGCATCCGCCAGGACGCGGACGCGCGGGGTCGCGGCGGGAACCGCGAAATAGTCCCAGATGGCAGCCCAGAAGCCCTCGAGATCATCGACCGACCAGCGCCAAAGCGCATCGTAGTCGGCAAAATGCATGCCGCGCTCGGCCGCCAGCCAGTTGGTAAAGGCGGTGATCTTGGCCGCGCGTATCGCCGCGGCCGATGGCTGCCAGGCCGGATATTCCACGGCTGTTCTTCCCCTCGTTCTTTCGGCCGATTCTATAAGATAGGGTCATGCGCAAAGTATTTTTCTCCCTGGCCTGCCTGTGGACCCTGCACGCCATCGCCAGCGACCTGCCCGCTGCGGTGGGCCAGGCGCTGAAAGGTGCCGGAATTCCCGTGGCGGCGACCGCCGTCTGGGTCAGGGAAGTGGATGCAAACCGGCCGCTCGTCGCGGTCAATGCGCGTGCCGCGCTGAATCCGGCCTCGACCATGAAGCTGGTCACCACTTTCGCCGCGCTCGACTTGCTGGGCCCGGCCTATGTCTGGAAAACCGAGGCCTTCGCCACGGGCACGCTGGCCGATGGCGTACTTGTGGGCGACCTGCACCTGCGCGGCGGCGGCGACCCCAAACTGACCTATGACCAGTTCGGCCGCCTTCTGCGACAGATCAGGGCGCGCGGAATTCGCGAGATCCGCGGCGACCTGGTGCTCGATCGCAGCGCCTTCGCCGTCCCCGTTGCCGATCCGGGGCGCTTCGACGCGCAACCGATGCGGCCCTATAACGTCTCTCCGGACGCCCTGTTGCTGAACTTCAAGGCGGTGACCCTGCAACTGATTCCCGATCCGGCACAGAAGTCCATCAGCATCGGCATGGAGCCGGCGCCGGCCAATCTCGACGTTATCAACAAGCTCACGCTGGGCAATGGCAACGGCAACGGCTGTGGCGACTGGAAGGAACGCCTGCGCGCCGATGTGTTCAGCCACGGCCAGACGACCCGGCTGGTGCTGACCGGCAGTTTTCCGCAAAACTGCGGCGAGCAGCGCTGGAACATTGCCGTGCAGGAGCATCCGCAATTCGTGCTTGGTGTTTTCGTCCAGCTCTGGGCCGAACTCGGTGGTTCGCTGGCCGGCGGCGTGCGCGAAGGCCTGGTTCCGGTGGAAGCTCGCGCGGTCGCCGTGCTGCCATCGCCGACTCTTGGCGAAGTGGTGCGCGACATCAATAAATTCTCCAACAATGTCATGGCACGCCAGTTGTTCCTGACCCTGGGCATGGAGAGTGGACGCCGCCCAGCCGCGGCGGAGGACGCGGATGCGGCGATACGTGCGTGGCTCGATGCGCGGGCCCTGGGTATCCCGGAACTGGTCCTGGAAAACGGCTCGGGCCTGTCGCGGCGCGAACGGATATCCGCCGAAGGATTGGGACGCGTGTTGCAGGCAGCCTGGAAAAGCGCGGTCATGCCGGAGTTGATGGCCTCGCTGCCGGTGACTGCGACCGACGGCACGATGAAAAAACGCCTCAAGCAGAACGGCGTCGCCGGCCAGGCGCACATCAAGACCGGCTCGCTGGAAGGCGTGCGCAGCATTGCCGGTTACGTCCTGGACAAGGGCGGACGGCGCTGGATCGTGGTGTTCTTCGTCAATCACGCCAATGCCGCCGGCGCGCAACCGGCGCAGGATGCCCTGCTGCAATGGGTGTACGAGCGGGGCGGGGCATGAAGCGGGTGGCGTTCCTGGGCGCCGGTTTCGCCTACATGGTGTTGCTGATCGAAGCCATCCGTGCCGCCGTCGCCTGGTGGCGCGGCGAACTGGCGCAACCCGGCTGGGGCGATGTTGCGCTGATCGCGGTGCTGCCGCTGCTGGTCTGGACCTGGTGGCGTTACCTCTCGCCCTTTGGCCGCGACTGTCAGAAATGCGCGCTGCCACCGGACGCGGATCGGCGACAGTGAGTTCGGAGTCCTGCCCCTGCGGCCGGCCGCGAACCTATGCCGCCTGCTGCGGCCCCTACCATGCGGGAAGCCAGGCGGCCGACGCCGAATCCCTGATGCGCTCGCGCTACAGCGCCTACGCGCGGGGGTTGGAGGGCTATCTGATGGCCACCTGGCACCCGTCCACCCGACCCGGGCCCCTCGACCTTGGGGCCGCGCCGCAATCGAAGTGGCTGGGGCTGGAGATAAAGGCCTGTTCCGAAAGTGGCGATGCCGCAACGGTTGAATTCGTTGCCCGTTGCCGCATCGGCGGACGTGCGCGACGCCTGCATGAAGTCAGCCGCTTCCTGCGCGAGAACGGCCGCTGGTACTACGTCGACGGCGTCATCGACTGAGCCGGAGAGCCCTTCGCCGGCCTGAAACAACTTGTTGCAAATCGCGGTTGAACCGATCGGTCCCGGCCCCATCTATAGGGGCATGTCGGCAGACCCTGCCGTAGCGGAGATCAACATGCAGCCCGATGCAGTCCTGAAGTTCCTGACCGATTCACGCCGTTACCTCGACCGGTAGGGCGCTTTTCCCCTTGGCGGCTGGTTTCCTCCTCCTTCCAGTCGCCAGAAGGCCCCGTGTGTGCGGGGCCTTCGCCGTTTAAGGAGACCTTAACGCTGGAGCCATAAACTCCGGCCATTAAATGTCATCGCACAGACGCAGGAGCCGCAAATGAACCAGCGAGTGGTGAGCCTCATGGATGTTCTTGCTCCCCCCGGGAATGATTGGCTGAGGGAGATTTCCCGCCGCAGGAGCAACCTGCCGGCCGGGGTGCACATCGTTCGCTTCAGCGATGGCGATGACGAACCGACGGATGATGGCGAGGCCGCCGGCACAAAGTCCAGGCAACGCAAAAAGATGGCTGCCTGAGTTTTGTGGTTCGAGGCCGCCCGGGCAGTCTCGGTCTATTGGGGCTTGCCGGTGTCGCCGTGAGCCGTGTAGTTCAACTGTGTGGGGTCGAAACCCTGGGCGATGGCTGATTTGAGGGCTGCGTCGAGCAGGTTCTTCGGCAACTGCGGTGTCCGCGACAGTACCCAGAGGTACTTCCGGTTCGGATTGCCGACCACGGCCCAGCGATAGTCGGCATCGAGGCCGAACACCCAGTAGTCGGCGCGAAAGGGCCAGAAGAATGACACCTTGAGGCGGGCATTCTTGCTGCCTTCCACCACGGTGGCCGTGCCCCGCGCCTCGTCGAATCCGTCAACGGTTCGACAGCGGTTGGTTACAGTGACATCCCCTTCCGGGGCCAGCGCGTATTCGGCGGTGGTATCGCCGACACAGTGGCGTTGGAAGAACATCGGGAAACTCGCGATTTCATACCACTTGCCGAGGTAGCGGGCGAGATCCATTTCGGCCACGCTGGCCGCCGGCGTTTCGGCGCGGACCGGCAAAGCCAGGCAGGAGATGGTTGCGACGAGGCAACCGATCATGGTGCGGCACCCGATCAAAGCAGCCGCTCTATGTCATCCGCCATGTCCTCCGGCTTGTGCGCGGAAGCGTAGCGATCGACCACCTTGCCCTCGCGGTCGACCAGGAATTTTGTGAAATTCCACTTGATGCCCTCCGTGCCGAGGACGCCCCGCGCACCCGTCTTGAGGAAGGCAAAAATCGGATGCGTGTCGTCGCCATTGACATCCACCTTGGCGAACATCGGGAAGGAAACGTCGTACGTCAGGCTGCAGAATTCGCCGATCGCGGCTTCATCGCCCGGTTCCTGGCCACCGAACTGGTTGCAGGGAAAGCCCAGCACCACCAGACCGCGCTTGCCGTATTTTTTCCACAGGGCTTCGAGTCCGGCGTATTGCGGCGTGAAGCCGCAACCGCTGGCGACATTGACGACCAAGAGGACCTTGCCTTTGTAGTCCTTCATCGACTGCTTGCCGCCATCGAGCCGGCGGGCGGACAGCTTGTAGAGTTCGCTCATCACTTCTCCTGGTCGAGTTTGACGGCGTAGCGTTTGAGGTCGGCCAGGCGGACAAATTCCAGCGCCGCCGCGGACGATGACTCGAGCACCACCGGCGGCGCCATGCCCGCCTGCAACGCTTCCTGCCAGCGCGGCGAACACAGGCACCAGCGGTCGCCGGGCCGTACGCCGGGAAACTCGAACTCGGGACGCGGGGTGGAAAGATCGTTGCCGCGCGATTTCGAGTACGCCAGAAACTCCGCCGTCGCCACGACGCACACACCATGGTTGCCGACGTCCTCCTCCGTCACCTGGCAGTCGCCGGTGCGGAAAAATCCCGTCATCGGGTCGGTGCTGCAGGACTGAAGCACGCCGCCCAAAACATTTTTTGAAAGATCGTTCATGTTGTTCTCCACAAGCAGAATCGATTATTGCCCATGAACAGCAGGACGGTTTGCACATGGCGAAAAAAAGGCCCGCGAACGGGCCTTTTACCTTGCTGCGACAGGGGTTAAAGACCTGCGTCGGCTTTCAGCGCGGCAGCCTTGTCGGTTGCTTCCCAGGAAAACTCCGGCTCGTCGCGACCGAAGTGGCCATAGGCGGCGGTCTTTTCGTAGATCGGGCGCAGCAGGTCGAGCATCTGCACGATGCCCTTCGGCCGCAGATCGAAGTGGCGCTTGACCAGTTCGGCGATTTTCTCGTCGGAAACCTTGCCCGTACCTTGCGTCGTGACCCACACGCTGGTCGGTTCGGCGACGCCGATGGCGTAGGAAATCTGCACCTGGCACTTGCTCGCAAGACCGGCGGCGACAATGTTCTTTGCCACGTAGCGCGCGGCATAAGCGGCCGAGCGGTCGACTTTCGACGGGTCCTTGCCGGAGAACGCGCCACCGCC
>JAIOPW010000499.1 GCA_021413665.1 Rhodocyclales bacterium
TCGGCGCCGATGTCAGCCTCGCCGCCGGCCTGATCAAGACCGCCAACTCGCCCTTTTTCGGCACCCGCGGCCGCGTGCGTTCGGTCAATGAAGCCCTGGTCATGCTCGGCCTCGACGTCGCAAGCCGGGCGATTGCCGGCATCATCCTGCGCAAGGTATTCCCCGCCTCGCTGCACCTCGAGCGCTTCTGGGACGCCTCGGCGCGCATCGCCCGCCTGTCGGGCTGGCTGGCGAAACAGGTGGGCCGCAACAAGCTGCGGCAGGACGACGCCTATACCTTCGGCCTGTTCCGCGACTGCGGCATCCCGGTGCTGCTGATGCGCTTTCCCGGTTACGGCAGGGTGCTCGCCGCGGCCAACGCGGAAGAGCGGCAAGGTTTCACCGCCATCGAGGATGCACAACTGCCGACCAACCACGCCATGGTCGGCTGTCTGCTGGCGCAAAGCTGGTGGCTGCCCGAGGAAACCTGCCTCGCCATCCGCCATCACCACGACGTCGCGGTGATCGAAACCCCATCCATCACCCCGCCGCTCACCAGCCGCTACCGCATCGCCATGGCGCAACTGGCCGAACACCTGGTGCAGCGGCATTCCGGACTCAGCCACACCAACGAATGGCCCAAGCTCGGCGCCGCCTGCCTGCGCCTGCTGGAGATCGACGAAAGCCAGGTCGACGCGATCTTCACCGAGTCGGTGCCGATACTCGACGCCGAGGAATGATCGGCCGGCGAAGTGAATTTATAGGATAATTCGCCCTGGTCGTCGGGAGAGAGTGACACTTCTTCCACCGTCACCGCCGAAGGCGCAACCCCCAGGAACCGCTCAGGCAAAAGGGCCGACGACGCAGCACAAATCTGGAGAGCGGCAGCTCACGTCAGCATCGTGAAGCCTGCCCGCCGACGGAGTAAATCTCTCAGGCGCCAAGGACAGATGGGGACGTGACGGAGCCCCGTCGCGTCATCGATTGCCATCAGAGATCTCTGTCCGAGGACCGCCATGCCGCTGCGTACCCCGCTTTACGACTCACACCTCGCCGCCGGCGCCAAAATGGTGGATTTCTCCGGCTGGGAGATGCCGATCAACTACGGCTCGCAGATCGAGGAACACCACGCCGTGCGCCGCGACGCCGGCATGTTCGACGTCTCCCACATGTGCGCGCTCGACCTCGTCGGCGCCGATGCCACGCGCTGGCTGCGCCACCTGCTGGCCAACGACGTGGCGAAACTGACCGTGCCCGGCAAGGCGCTCTACTCCTGCCTGCTCGACGAATCCGCCGGCGTCATCGACGACCTGATCGTCTATTTCTTCACCCCCACGCACTTTCGCATCGTGGTCAACGCCGGCACCGCGCAGAAGGACATCGCCTGGATGCGCAAGCAGCTCAGCGGGGTAACTGGCGGCTTTGCCGCCGAACTGACGCAGCGCCGCGACGGGCCGGACGCGCTGGCGATGATCGCCGTGCAGGGGCCGAATGCGCGCGAGAAATTCTGGACCGCCTTCCCCGCCACGCGCGCCGCGACCGAACCACTCGCCATCTTCCAGGCCGCCGAATTGGCGTCAATGAGCAACGGCTGGCTGGTCGCCCGCACCGGCTACACCGGCGAGGACGGCTTCGAGATCAGCCTGCCGGCGGCCGACGCCGGCACGGTCTGGCAGAAGCTGCTCGAGGCCGGGATCAAGCCCTGCGGCTTAGGCAGCAGAGACACGCTGCGCCTCGAAGCCGGCATGAACCTCTACGGCCAGGACATGGACGAGGGCATCTCGCCCTATGAAGCCGGCCTCAAATGGACGGTCGACCTGAAGGACGCCACGCGCGACTTCATCGGCAAGTCGGCGCTGGCGACACGGCAAGTGCGCAACCAGTTTGCCGGCCTGCTGCTGCTCGACCGCGGCGTGCTGCGCGCCCACCAGAAAGTCTTCACGGCGCAGGGTGAAGGCGAGATCACCAGCGGCAGCTTCTCGCCCAGCCTCAACCAGTCGATTGCGCTGGCTCGCCTGCCGATGGGCGTCGGCATCGGCACTGAAGTCGAGGTCGAAATCCGCGACAAGCGCCTCAAGGCGCGCGTCGTCAAACCCAGTTTCGTCCGTAATGGCAAACCCCTTCTTTGAGGAGCACGACATGAGCACACCCGCCAACCAGAAATACGCCGCCTCCCACGAGTGGGCCCGGCTCGAAGCCGACGGCAGCGTCACCATCGGCATCACCGACCATGCCCAGGAAGCCCTCGGCGACATCGTCTTCCTCGAACTGCCGGCCGTCGGCCGCGTGGTCAAGGCCGGCGAGGAATGCGCCGTGGTCGAGTCGGTCAAGGCCGCCTCCGACATCTATTCGCCGGTCTCGGGTGAAGTGGTGGATGCCAACCAGGCCGCCGTCGACGCGCCGGACTCGGTCAACGCCGACGCCTATGCCGCCTGGCTGTTCCGCATCATGCCGGCCGATGCCGCCAAGTGCGCCACAGAACTCGGCGCCCTGCTCGACGCAAATGCCTACGACGCAACGCTTTAAAAAATCCGGTCCATCGCCATGCATGCCGAAAGCCTCTCGAAACCCCTGACCCAGCTCGAACACCGCGACGAGTTCATCGGCCGCCACATCGGGCCCGACGAACACGCCATCGCCGGCATGCTGGCCTCGATCGGCACCGTGTCGCTCAGTACGCTGATCAGCGAAACGGTGCCGGCAGGCATCCGCCTGCAGCGCGCGCTCGACCTGCCGCCGGCGATGACCGAGCACGCGGCGCTGGCCGCGCTGAAGGCCATCGCGGCTAAGAACGTGATCAAGAAATCGCTGCTCGGCCAGGGCTACTACGGCACGCACACGCCGCCGGTGATCCTGCGCAACCTGTTCGAGAACCCCGGCTGGTACACGGCCTATACGCCCTACCAGGCCGAGATTGCGCAGGGCCGCCTGGAAGCCCTGCTCAACTACCAGCAGATGGTGGTCGACCTGACCGGCATGCAGATCGCCAACGCCTCGCTGCTCGACGAGGCCACGGCCGCCGCCGAAGCCATGACCATGGCGCGGCGCCTCTCGAAGGCCAAGGGCAATGTCTTCTTCGTCGACGCAGCGGCCTTCCCGCAGACCATCGACGTGATCAAGACACGCGCCGCGTATTTCGGCTTCGAGGTGATCCTCGGCCGGCCCGAGGATGCCGCCGGCCATGAGCCCTTCGGCGCCCTGCTGCAATACCCCACTGCGCGCGGCGAGATCGCCGACCTGACCACGGCGATCGCCACCATCAAGGGCAAGGGCGGTGTGGTCGCCGTGGCCTCCGACCTGATGGCGCTGGTGCTGCTCAAGTCGCCGGGTGAAATGGGCGCCGACATCGCGCTCGGCTCGTCGCAGCGCTTCGGCGTGCCGATGGGCTTCGGCGGCCCGCACGCCGCCTTCTTCGCCACGCGCGAGGCGCACGTGCGCTCGATGCCGGGCCGCATCATCGGCGTCTCGAAGGATGCGCGCGGCAAGGTCGCCTACCGCATGGCGCTGCAGACCCGCGAGCAGCACATCCGCCGCGAGAAGGCCAATTCCAACATCTGCACCTCGCAAGTGCTGCTGGCCAACATCGCCGGCATGTACGCGGTGTGGCACGGCCCCGAGGGCCTGCGCACCATCGCCTCGCGCATCCATCGCCTGACCGC
>JAIOPW010000562.1 GCA_021413665.1 Rhodocyclales bacterium
GCTTGTCGGAAACGCTGATGAGCGCCTGTGTGACCTTCATGTATACCTCAGCAGTAGTTAACGTGAAACAACTCGTTCGGAGCGACTGGTGGTAGTCGAGCGACGCGAGCAAATTGGTAGCCTCCCCCGCGAGGGGGAGGACGGGAGGGGGAGGGACTTCTTGCTGCTCTTTCGTTGTTTGGTCATCGGGGGTGGCGCAATCGGCTACATGAAAGTTAAAGCAGTTGGTGTTCGACCAGCAGGCGGCGCAGGGTGCCGCGACTGATGCCCAGCATCTCGGCGGCGACGGTCTGGTTTCCTTCCGCCTGTTTCATGACGACTTCAAGCATGGGCCGCTCCACGCATTTCATCACCATGCCGTAGACGGCATGTGGAGCCTGCCCGTCGAGGTCGCGAAAATAGCGATTCAGGCTGCGCCGCACGCAGTCGTTGATTTCGCTGCTCATGCGGCTTTCATCTCCGGTTGAATATCTTCATAGCGAAGACTCTCGTTCGCGGCGGCGTGACCGAGGAAAAACTCGTCGGCGGCAGCCAGTTGTTCGGTGGCGCTCTGCGTGAACTGGACCGCGAGCTGCGATAGCTATAATCGACCGATGGAAAAAGCGCCGTCCCCGCAGCAGCATTCATTCGCGCCGCATCACCAGCGCCGACTCTCCCTCGTCGAACGCATGACGCGCGGTGGCGGCGGCATCGCGCTGATTCCGACGGCAAACGAGCAGACGCGCAACCGCGACACGCACTACCCCTATCGCGCCGACAGCTATTTCCAGTACCTGACGGGCTTTAACGAACCAGAAGCAGTACTGGTGATTGTCGTCGGCAGCGGCGACGCTGCTGCGCAATCCATCCTGTTCTGCCGCGAGAAGAATATCGAACGCGAAATCTGGGACGGCTTCCGCCACGGCCCGGTGGGGGCGCGCGAACTGTTTGGCTTCGATGCAGCGCATGCCGTCGGCGAACTCGACGCCAAGCTGCCGGAACTGCTCGCCAACCAGCCGGCACTGTGGTTTTCCATCGGCCACGATGCCGCCTGGGACCAGCGCATCGCCACCACCCTGAACGCCGTGCGCGCCGAGAGTCGCAGCGGCAAACGGGCGCCGGCGACAATCCGCGACGTGCGCGCCGAACTCGACGCGATGCGACTGATCAAGGATCCGACCGAAATCGCCGTCATGCGTCGCGTCGCGGAGATTTCGACCGCCGCGCACGTGCGCGCCATGCGCTTCACCGCGCCCGGCCGCTTCGAATACGAAGTCGAGGCGGAACTGCTGCACGAATTCCGCCGCCGCGGCTGCGAGTTTCCCGCCTACACCTCCATCGTCGCCGGCGGGCCCAATGCCTGCGTCCTGCATTACGTCGGCAACGACCAGATCCTGCGCGCCGGCGACCTGCTGCTGATCGATGCCGGCGGCGAACTGGGCGGCTATGCCTCGGACATCACGCGCAGCTTTCCGGTCAATGGCCGCTTCAGCGGACCCCAGGCCGACGTCTACGACATGGTGCTGGGCGCGCAGGCGGCGGCGATTGCGGCAGTTCGCCCCGGCGCCACCTTCGCCGACCCGCACGAGGCGGCGCTGAAGGTACTGGCCCAGGGCATGATCGACCTCAAGCTGCTGTCGGGATCACTGGATGCGGTGATCGAATCCGAAACCTACAAACGCTTCTACATGCACCGCACCAGCCACTGGCTGGGCAAGGACGTGCACGACGCCGGCGAATATAAGGAAGGTGAGCACTGGGCAACGCTACTGCCGGGAATGGTGCTGACCATCGAACCCGGCTGCTACATTCGCCCGGCAGACGATGTGCCCGAGGCCTTCTGGAATATGGGTGTGCGCATCGAGGACGACGCGCTGGTGACGACCGATGGCTGCGAGATCATCACCCTTGCCGCGCCGAAGAAGATCGCCGACATCGAAGCCCTGATGCGTGATGCCCACGCCGACTGACAACTTCGCGAGCGAAGCGAGCCTGACCAGTAGCCCCCTTCCCCGGGAAGGGGGACGGGGGGATGGCTCACAACCTTCCCCGCAGGGTGCGCTTGCGCACCCCCTTCCCCGGGAAGGGGGACGGGGGGATGGTCCCCATTTGGGGGGCAATGCCCACGATGGCACCCGATCGGTTGCCATCGTGGGCGGCGGTCCCGCCGGCATGGCCCTCGCTCTGGCCCTGAAACTCCATGGCGTGGCAGTGGAGATTTTTGAAGCGCGCACCCGCCCCGCCGTGCGCGACGACGCACGCGTGCTGGCCCTGTCCGATGGCGCACGACAGATTCTCGATTGGCTCGGCGTCTGGTCAGGCCTGTCGCCGACCCCGATTGAAACCATACACATCTCCCATCGTGGCGGCTTCGGCCGCAGTTGCCTGCGTGCAGACGAACTCGCGGTCACGGCGCTGGGATGGGTTCTGCCGGCCCGCGACCTGATCGCAGCCCTCGATACCGCGGTGGCAAATGCAGGCATCGCTTATCGTGAGAATGTGAAAGTCGGCGCTGGTGACACGGCGGCATTCCCGCTCACCGCATTTGCGGAGGGCGCCGTCGATCCATCCGCCGGCAAGTTGCGCGACTACGGACAGCACGCCGTGCTATGCAGCGTCAGCATCGCGGCGCCACACCGTAACGTCGCCTTTGAGCGCTTTACCAACGAGGGGCCGGTCGCGTTGTTGCCGCTGGGCGACCGCTATGCCGTGGTCCTGACCTGTGCCGACGAAGTGGCGGCACAGGTCAGGTCACTCGACGACAGCGCATTCCTGGATTTGCTGCAGCGGCGCTTCGGCACGCGCCACCGTTTCACTGCGGCCGGTCCGCGCACCGCGTACCCGCTCGGCCTGCGTTACCGCAAGGATCCCGTCGCCGAACGCCAGGTCTGGCTCGGCAATGCCGCACAGACCTTGCATCCGGTAGCCGGGCAGGGCTTCAACCTGGCATTGCGTGACATCTGGGAACTGGCGCAGGTGTTGGGCGGCGCCGCCGATCCCGGCGCGCCGGAATTGCTCGCCGCCTATGCTCGCGGCCGCCAAGCGGACCGGCGCGGCGCAATCGGCTTCACCGACCTACTGCTCGACAGTTTCGCCTCCGATTTGGCCCCCCTGAAACATGCAAGGGGCGCCGGCCTTCTGGCGCTGGACCTGCTGCCGCCGCTGCGCGATTTCGTGGCAAAGCGCATGATCTATGGTGCCCGTGCCTGGCCGTGACATTTGCCACGGATCATAGAAAGCTTCAATTGCCGCCCCGGCGCTTTGCGCTAAAATCGCGCCCTCTCCCGACTGCAACTTCACTCCCTCCGACATGAACTTCCTCGGCTTCCAGTTGCGCAACAACCTGTTTGTCGCGCCCATGGCCGGGGTCACCGATCGTCCGTTCCGCCAGCTTTGCAAGAACCTCGGTGCCGGGCTCGCCGTATCGGAAATGGTGACGTCCAACTCGCTGCTGTACGGCAGCGCCAAGACCCGGCGCCGCGCTGATCACGAAGGGGAAGTCGACCCGATCTCGGTGCAGATCGCCGGCGCCGATCCGGCGATGATGGCTCAGGCAGCACGCTACAACGCCGATAATGGCGCACAGATCGTCGACATCAACATGGGCTGCCCGGCAAAGAAGATCTGCAACGTCATGGCCGGTTCGGCCCTGATGCAGAACGAGCCACTGGTGGCAAGGATTCTCGAGGCGGTGGTGGCCGCCGTGCCGGACACTCCGGTGACGCTGAAGTTTCGCACCGGGTGGAACCGCGACAACCGCAACGCTCCACGCATCGCACGCATTGCGGAAGAATCCGGTGTCCGCGCAATCGCCATTCATGGCCGCACGCGAGCCGACCAGTACATGGGCGAAGCGGAATACGACACCATCGCCCTGGTCAAGTCACAGGTGAAGATTCCGGTGATCGCCAACGGCGACATCAGCACGCCGCAGAAGGCCCGCTTCGTGCTGGACTACACCGGAGCCGACGGCGTCATGATCGGCCGCGCCACACAGGGCAGGCCCTGGCTGTTCCGCGAGATCGAGCATTTCCTGGCGACCGGCAGCCTGTTGGAACCGCCCAAAGTAACGGAAATTCACGGCATCCTGCGCAACCATCTGGCGGATCTCTATGGCTTCTACGGCGAGGAAACCGGCGTGCGCATCGCGCGCAAACACATAAGCTGGTACACCAAGGGCCTGGTCGGCGCAGCGCACTTCCGCCACGCCATGAACCAATTGCTGAGCGCCCCCGAACAACTGGCTGCCGCGGACGAGTTCTTCCTCGGCCACGCCGCCGCCAACGAACGCCTCCGCTATGAGGATCGTCACGAGGAGATGAAAGCGGCATGAGCAGCGAAATCAATGACTGCGTGCGGCGCAGCTTGAACCGCTACTTCCGCGACCTCGACGGACAGGCCCCGCACGCGATCTACGGCATGGTGATGAAATGCGTGGAGCGACCCATGCTGGAAGTCGTCATGAAACAGGCGGCCGGCAATCAGACCGTCGCCGCCGAGATGATGGGCATCAGCCGCGGCACCCTGCGCCGCCTGCTGGTCGACCACGAGCTGCTTTAACTTTCAGGTCGCCGATTGAGGCACTGCTGATGATCAAACAACGAAAGAGCAGCAAGAAGTCCCACCCCCTCCCATCCTCCCCGTCGCGGGGGAGGCTACCAATTTGCTCGCTTCGCTCGACCATCACCAGTCGCTCCGAGCGAGTTGTTTCAGGTTAACTACTGCCGAGGTATACATGAAGGTTGCACAGGCACTCATTAGCGTTTCCGACAAGCGCGGCGCGGTGGATTTTGCCCGCGGCCTCGCCCAGCTCGGCGTCAAGCTGCTCTCCACCGGCGGTACCGCAAAGCTGTTGCGCGATGCCGGGCTCGAGGTCACCGACGTCTCCGACTACACCGGCTTCCCCGAAATGCTCGACGGCCGGGTCAAGACCCTGCATCCCAAGGTGCATGGCGGCATCCTCGGCGTCCGCGGCAATGCCGAACATGCGGCGACCATGCAGAAGCACGGCATTCCGCCCATCGACCTCGTGATCGTCAATCTCTACCCGTTTGCCCAGACCGTGGCGAAGAAGGATTGCACCCTGATCGATGCCGTCGAGAACATCGACATCGGCGGCCCGACCATGGTGCGCGCAGCGGCCAAGAACCATGGCAACGAAGCCGGTGGCGTCGGCATCATCACCGAGCCGGAGGATTACGAACCCGTCCTTGCCGAGCTGAAGGGCAACGGTGGCGCGCTGTCCTACAAGACCCGCTTTGCGCTGGCCAAGAAGGCCTTCACCCACACCGCGCGCTACGACGCCGGCATTTCCAACTGGCTGACCAGCCTCGATGCGGAAGACAAGCCGACGACCTTCCCTGATCGCCTGCAACTGGCCTTCGACAAGGTCGACACCATGCGCTACGGGGAAAACCCCCACCAGCAGGCCGCGTTCTATCGCGAACCCGTCGCCGCGCCGGGCTCCATTGCCAACTACGAGCAGTTGCAGGGCAAGGAACTCTCGTACAACAACATCGGCGACTCCGACGCCGCCTGGGAATGCGTCAAGGCCTTCGACAACAGTAACGGAACTGCGGCCTGCGTTATCGTCAAGCACGCCAACCCCTGCGGCGTGGCCATCGCGCCGACTGCGCTGGGGGCCTATCAGAAGGCCTTCAAGACCGACCCGACCTCGGCCTTCGGCGGCATCATCGCCTTCAACTGCGCCATCGACAAGGCAACCGCCGAAGCGGTGGCCGGCCAGTTCGCTGAAGTCATCATCGCCCCCGAGATCACCGCTGATGCCCGCGCCGTGTTCGCCGCCAAGCAGAACCTGCGCGTCCTGCTCGTGCCCCTGGGCAAGACCGAAGGCACGCTGTTCGACTACAAGCGCGTCGGCGGCGGCCTGCTGGTGCAGACGGCCGACGTGGCGCGCATCAGCGAGTCCGACACCAAGGTGGTCACCAAGCGCGCACCAACCGCTCAGGAAATGACCGACCTGCTGTTCGCCTGGCGCGTCGCCAAGTACGTCAAGTCGAACGCCATCGTCTATTGCAAGGATGGCATGACCACGGGCGTCGGCGCGGGCCAGATGAGCCGCGTCGATTCCGCCCGTATCGCCGCGATAAAGGCAGAGAACAACGGCCTCACGGTGGCCGGCTCAGTGGCCGCTTCGGACGCCTTCTTCCCCTTCCGCGATGGCCTCGACGTGCTGGCCAAGGCCGGCGCTACCGCGGTGATCCAGCCCGGCGGCTCGGTGCGCGATGCCGAAGTCATTGCCGCCGCCGACGAGCAGAACCTGGCGATGGTATTCACCGGCTTCCGCCACTTCCGCCACTAAGCGCCATGAGAATCCTCGTAGTCGGCTCCGGCGGCCGCGAGCATGCATTGGCCTGGCGCCTGGCGCAGGCGCCAGGCCTGCAGAAAGTCTATGTCGCGCCAGGCAATGCCGGCACGGCGCGCGAACAGGAACTTGAAAACCTGCCGCTGACGGACATCGAGGCGCTGGCCGACTATGCCCAGCGCGAAAAGGTACACGCCACGGTGGTCGGACCCGAGGCACCGCTCGCGGCTGGCATCGTAGACGTGTTCCGCGCCCGCAACCTGCGCATCTTCGGACCGACCAGGGCCGCCGCCCAGCTCGAAAGCTCGAAGGACTTCGCCAAGCGCTTCATGACCCGGCACAAGATCCCGACGGCAAAGTTCCAGACCTTCGCCGACATCGCGGCGGCCCACGCCTACCTCGACGCCGAGGGCGCGCCCATCGTCGTCAAGGCCGACGGCCTGGCTGCGGGCAAGGGTGTGGTGGTAGCGATGGACATCGCCGAAGCCCACGCCGCGGTGGACATGATGCTGGCCGACAACAAGCTCGGCGATGCCGGCGCCCGCGTCGTGATCGAGGAATTCCTCGACGGCGAAGAAGCCAGTTTCATCGTCATGGCCGACGGCCGACACGTGCTACCGATGGCCACCAGCCAGGACCACAAGCGGCTGAAGGACGCCGACCAGGGACCGAACACCGGCGGCATGGGCGCGTATTCACCGGCGCCGGTGGTGACGCCCGAGATCCACGCCCGCGTCATGCGCGAGGTGATCATGCCGACCATCAACGGCATGGCAGCGGACGGCATCGTCTACACCGGCTTCCTCTATGCCGGCCTGATGATCAAGCCCGACGGCGGACTGCGTGTGCTGGAATTCAACTGCCGCATGGGCGATCCGGAAACCCAGCCGATCATGCTGCGGCTGAAGAGCAATCTTGTCGAACTGGTGGATGCCGCCATCGACGGTCGGCTTGACGAAGTCGAAGCCGAATGGGACCGCCGCGTCGCCCTCGGCGTGGTCATGGCCGCCGCCAACTATCCGGACACGCCGCGCAAGGGCGACGTGATCCACCACCTTCCCGTTCCGACCGAGGACAGCCACGTCTTCCATGCCGGCACGGCCGAGAAGAACGGCGAAGTGGTCACCGCCGGCGGCCGCGTGCTTTGCGTCACCGCTCTGGGCGACAACGTCAAGGCGGCGCAGAAACGGGCCTATGAGGTCCTCGAACCGATCGCCTTCGACGGCATGCAGTGCCGCCGCGATATCGGCTTCCGCGCCATCAAGCGCTGAGAAAATGATTCTCCCCCCCGCCACACTCGGCATGCTCGGTGGCGGCCAGTTGGGCCGCTTCTTCGTTATTGCCGCCCACGAACTGGGTTATCGCGTGGTGGTGCTCGACCCCGACCCCCAAAGTCCCGCCGGGCGCATCGCCGACCGGCATCTGGTGGCGGCCTACGACGATGAGGACGCACTGAACCGGATGGCGGAAACCTGCGCCGCGGTCACCACCGAATTCGAGAACGTCCCGGCCGGCAGCCTCGCCTATCTGTCCAAGTTCCTGCCGGTCAGGCCCGGTGCGGAAGCGGTCGCGATCAGCCAGAACCGCAGCGCGGAAAAAGGCTTTCTCAAGCAGCATGGATTCCCGCACGCACCCTGCGCCGACATTCGCAGCGAGGGCGACATCGCCGCCGCCAACGCGGGCCTTTTTCCCGGCATCCTCAAGGTGGCCCGCTTCGGCTACGATGGCAAGGGGCAGATAAGAGTAGCTGGCCGGGAGGAGGCGCTGCTGGCATTCCGCCAGTTGAAGAACGAAGCCTGCGTGCTGGAGCAGATGCTGCCGCTCGATTACGAAGTCTCGGTGGTCTTGTCGCGCGACGCCGCGGGCACCGTAAAGTGCTTCCCCACCGCCGAGAACAGCCATCGCAACGGCATCCTCGATGTCTCCATCGTGCCGGCGCGCACCTCGGGCTGCCTTGCCGCTCAGTTGCCAAATGAGGCCGAGGAAATCGCCGAAGGCATCGCGCAGAAAATGAACTACGTCGGCACACTGGCCGTCGAGTTCTTCATCGTGCGCGGCCAGATCTTGGTCAACGAAATGGCGCCGCGCCCACACAACTCGGGCCACTACAGCATCGATGCCTGCGTCACCAACCAGTTCGAGCAGCAGGTGCGGGCGCTGACCGGCTTGCCCCTGGGCGAGTCCCGGGCGCATTCGGCCGCCGTGATGGTGAATCTGCTCGGCGACCTTTGGTATTTGAAAGATCCGCACCACAGCCATGAGCCGGACTGGGCCAGGCTTCTCGCTGTACCCAATCTCAAGCTGCACCTCTATGGCAAGCACCATGCCAGACCTGGACGCAAAATGGGCCACTTCACGGTAATCGGCAGCGACGCGCAGGAAGTACAAAAGTCGGCGCTGGCGGCACGGCGCTTGATCGGTATCGGTGATGACTGAGGTGATGCGCGCGGCAGACTTGCTGCGCGCCGGGGATCTGGTCGCCTTTCCCACCGAAACAGTCTATGGGCTCGGCGCCGACGCGAGCAATCCGCAGGCCGTTGCCAGGATTTTTGCCGCCAAGGGCAGGCCCGCCGATCATCCGCTGATCGTTCATCTGCCGGATGCGTCCCATCTCGTGCGCTGGGCGGTCGATATTCCTCCAGCCGCACACCGGCTGGCGACGGCATTCTGGCCGGGTCCGCTGACGCTGATCCTCAAGCGCCAGGCTTCTGTTCTGGATGCGGTCACCGGCGGCCAGGATACGGTCGGCCTGCGCGTCCCGAACCACCCGCTGGCGTTGCAACTGTTGCGCGAATTCGACAGCGGTGTGGCGGCGCCCTCGGCCAATCGTTTTGGCCGCATCAGCCCAACCACCGCCGAGCATGTGCGTGCGGAACTCGACGACACCGTGGCGCTGATCCTCGACGGCGGTCCCTGCGCGGTCGGCATCGAATCCACCATCCTCGACCTCTCGCAGGCCACCGCGCGGATTCTGCGCCCGGGCATGCTGGATGCAAAGTCCCTAGCCGCCGTTCTCGGCTATTCCCCCGAATTCGGTGGAACACAGAATGCACCGCGCGTATCGGGCAGCCTGGAAACGCACTATGCACCACAGACCCCGTTGCGACTGGCGGCGGCGGACGATTTGGCCGAAGCCGTGCGCAAGGCGCGCGGCAACGGCCTGCGCGTCGCCGTGCTGGCCGCCGGACAGGCGGCCAGCGGCGATGAACGGCTCACATGGCGCACGGCCGCAGCCGACCCCGAGCACTTCGCCCATGACCTCTATGCTCGACTGCGCGAACTCGATGCGTTGGGTGTCGATCTCATCCTCGTTGCCGCGCCGCCGGGCGATGAATGCTGGCGCGCTGTCGCCGACCGCCTGAATCGTGCGGCGGCAGGGTCGAAATAGAGGCGGATCCTCGATCTCATCGAGGCCTGGGCTTTCCTGGCTGCGCCCGATAATTTTCCCAGGGCGGAACTTCCGCCGAGAGGAGAAATCATGGCTGCCAAGGAGCGCGATGGCTCGCAGCGGGGAACCCTGCGGCGAGGCGGCGACCAACCTAACCGGATCATCGGACCGGCTGTGCATGAAGCCATCAATCGAGGCTTCGTGGTCGGGCGTGAGGTGCTCATCGGCACCATCCCCGGCATTGTGGTGGGCTACAACATCGCCAGCTTCGGTCGGTTCGTCGGCAACGTCTATCCGCTGGTGGTGCGCACTGCCCTGGGCGTGACCAAGTGCGGCATGGATGAGGTGAGTCTCGCCTGAAGGCACTTTGCGTGCCTGGGACGCCGCTTCGCGGGCAGGCAACTTCCATTGCTTTGGCGCGGTTGATATAATCCGCCGGCTTGATGGGGGTGTAGCTCAGTTGGGAGAGCGCGACGTTCGCAACGTCGAGGCCAGCGGTTCGATCCCGCTCACCTCCACCAGCAACCGCATCCGTACCCGTGACGTTCTGCGCAACCCGCGTTCAGTTGCGCCCCGCACGGATCGAATCAGCCAATTGCCAGCCCTTCCCGCCCGAAATCGGCGCATACCGACCCCTTCGGTCCGTAGTATAGTCAGCCGGAAAATGAGGCCCGGTGCGCCAAGTGCTGAATTTCCTGAAACCAAAAATTGAAGACGGCTGGTTGTCGATCTCGATTCGCGAGAAACGCGTTGATCTTGTTCTCATGCGCCGCGAACCGGGCCGCAAGCCCATGGTGCTGATGGCGGACTCGGTAGAAAAGGGCGCGGGGGACGCGGCAACCCTGGCCGCCCTCAA
>JAIOPW010000563.1 GCA_021413665.1 Rhodocyclales bacterium
GGTGGACATCCACGAATGGCTGATGGAAAAGGGCATCAAGCTCGATGGCGTGAGTGGCACGAAGTACATGTACCACGAGCCCTGCCACACGCCGATGAAGCACCACTCCGGCATCAAGGTGGCAAACGCGCTGATGGGCCAACGCGTCGACCTGAGCGATCGCTGCTGCGGCGAATCCGGCTCGCTGGCCGTGTCACGACCCGATGTATCGACCCAGATCCGTTTTCGCAAGCAGCAGGAAATCGAGGCGGGCGCCGCGGCGCTGAGAGTCGGCGCCGGCGATGCGGCGGTGAAGGTCCTCACCTCCTGCCCGTCCTGCCTGCAGGGCCTGTCGCGCTACGAGAACGATGCGAACATTTCCGCCGACTACATCGTGGTCGAAATGGCAAAGTCGATCCTCGGGCCGGAGTGGATGCGAAACTACGTCCGTGCCGCCAATGAAGGCGGCATCGAGCGGGTATTGCTGTGACCGCAGCCCGAGCATAAACCGCGGGACACTCGACAAGCGCCTGCCGTTCTGCCGCGACAGGCGGGCCAGCCAATCCCGCGCGCACAGCGCACCGGATTGGCGCTATGCTTGCCGAGTGGGCAAAGACATCGATTGCGAACTCTGCGGTAATCCCGGCGGCGAACTGCTCTGGGAGGATGGGCTTTGTCGCGTCGTACGGGTCGCCGGTGCCGAACGCGAGGCCTTCCCCGGTTTCTGCCGGGTAGTCTGGCATGAGCATGTCGCCGAAATGAGCGACCTCCCGTTCACTGAAGCGCGCCACCTGATGGATGTCGTGCTGGCCACCGAACGCGCGGTGCGCCGGGTCGTCCGGTCCGACAAGATCAACCTCGCCAGCCTGGGCAATGTGGTGCCGCATCTGCACTGGCACGTGATTCCGCGCTGGCGGGATGACAGCCACTTCCCCGCACCCATCTGGGCCGCGGCAAAACGCGCCGGGCTCATCCGCCCAGTGCCCGCCGACACCAGCCTGTTGCACGCCCTTAGTACCGAGCTTTCCACCTTGAGCAAATCGTCATGAACTTCGAGCTGCCCGCCACTGGAACAGAACTGAGTCCCGCCTTCCTCAATGCCATCGCCTGCCAGGACTGGCTAGTCACCGTACCGCTGGCGAATGCCGTGCAGGCGCAAGCGATGTTCCTGCGCCAGCTCAACCTGCTGCATCGCTTCACGCTGCCGCCAACCGTGCGCTTCGCGATCCTCGAGGCCCTGCGCGGCCCCATCAGCGACGTGCAGGAGGACGCGTCAAAGAAGTTCGCCGCCAAGCCCCTGCCATTCTCGCCGCCCGAGCAGGCGGCCCTGGAAAGCACGCT
>JAIOPW010000269.1 GCA_021413665.1 Rhodocyclales bacterium
GACCGAGCCAGAGTTCGCCATCCAGTGGCTGAACGGGCAAGGCGTCGAGAAACCACGCGGGGGCGGGTACCGGGTTGCCGCTGCGAAAGCGGAGGCTCTTGCCATCCCAACTGGCACGCACGCCGTCGAGCTTTTCGCTGACCCAGTAGCGCGATACATCGATATCGCCGCGATAGCGTTCGGCGAGGAGCAAAGTCGGCGCTGGTGGAGCGGCGGCCACCGCCGGCAGGAGCGCTGCCGCGCCGAGCAGCGCGGAGACTATGGCAACGGCGCGCCAAAAATCAGGAATGGTAGCTCCGGTACCACTCGACAAAGCGGCGCACGCCTTCGGCCACGGAAGTCCGGGGCGAGAAACCGGTCACCCGCTGGAGTTCGGAGGTGTCGGCATAGGTGGCCGGCACGTCGCCATCCTGCATCGGCAGGAAATTCTTGACCGCCTTCTTGCCCAGGGCCTGTTCCAGCGCGTCGATGTAGGCCATCAGTTCGACCGACACGTGATTGCCGATGTTGAAGATGCGATACGGCGCCCAGCTCGTCGCCGGGTCGGGGGTTTGCTTGTCGAAGGCGGGATTGGCCTGTGGTGGCCGGTCCAGTACGCGGATCACGCCTTCGGCGATGTCGTCGATGTAGGTGAAGTCGCGCCGCATCTTGCCGTGGTTGAAGACGTCGATCGGGCGATCTTCGAGCATGGCCTTGGTGAACAGGGACAGCGCCATGTCGGGGCGGCCCCAGGGACCATAGACGGTGAAGAAGCGCAGCCCGGTGGTCGGCAACTGGAAGAGGTGGCTGTAGGTGTGCGCCATCAGCTCGTTGGCTTTCTTGGTCGCGGCGTAGAGGCTGACCGGGTGATCGACGTTGTCGTGTTCGGAGTAGGGCATGCGCTCATTGCCGCCGTAGATGCTGGAGGTACTGGCATACACGAGGTGTTCGATGCCGTTGTGGCGACAGCCCTCGAGGAGGTTCACGAAACCGACCACATTGCTGTCGACGTAGGAATGCGGATTCTGCAACGAATAGCGCACACCGGCCTGGGCCGCCAGATTGATGACTTGTTGCGGCCGCTCGGCGGCGAACAGGGCGGCGATGCCGTCGCGGTCGGCGATGTCGAGACGGGAAAACCGGAAGCGCGGATTGGGAGCAAGTCGCGCCAGTCGCGCTTCCTTCAGGGCCACGTCATAGTAGTCGTTGAGGTTGTCCACCCCGACCACCTCGTCGCCGCGCGCCAGCAAACGCTCGCAGACATGCATGCCAATAAATCCGGCGGCGCCGGTAACCATGACCTTCATCGAGCGTTTCTCTGAAAAGCCAGCATCTTCGCATACTTGGCGAAGCTGGCCGTGCAGCCGACGAGGATGTGCACCAGTCCCGGCAAGCCGTCGAGGAAGCCGAGACGGAAGGCGTAAAACTTGACGAAGCGCAGCAGCGGCGACAGCACGAGGTGCAGCGCCGTGGCTCGCTCGCCACGGGCCAGCGCCGCGTCGGCGGCCAGCGAACTGTAGCGGTTCTGCTTTGCCAGATAAAGTTCCAGCGACTCGGCCGACGCGTGCAGCAGGTCGCCTTGCAGCGTGCCGATTTCTCCCGTCGCGATCACCCGTTCATGGACCGGGTCGTCGGACCAGCGGGCACGGCGACGGTCAAACAGGCGCAGGCTCCAGTCGGGATAGCCCTCGCCATGTTTGAGATAACGCCCCATGAAACGGTTGCAGCGGGCGAACCGGTAGGCGCCGGAAGTCGGCACCGGCGAGACGGCGGCAAGCACCGTCCGAATGCCCTCTTGCAGGCGCCCGCTCACCCGTTCGTCGGCATCGATGCAGAGTACCCAGTCGTGGCTCGCCTGGTCGACGGCGAACTGCTTCTGCGGCCCGAACCCGCGCCAATCGGACTGAATCACCCGCGCGCCGTGGCGTTTTGCAATCGCCTCCGTGCCGTCTTCGCTGCCGGAATCGACGACGAGGATTTCGTCGCAGAATGCCAGGCTGGCGAGGCAGTCCTCGAGCTGGCTTGCGGCGTTCCTGGTGATCAGTACAGCGGAGAGGAGCTGGCGATTGTCCGGGGTCATGGGCAGCTATAATCGGGTCCGGGATGCATTTTACGGCGCAAGGCGTCATCCCGCTCTTACCCATGCGCATTCTCCTGATCAAGACCTCCTCTCTCGGCGACGTCATCCACAACCTGCCGGTCGTCACCGATTTGCGCGCCCGTTTTCACGATGCCGCCATCGACTGGGTGGTGGAGGAGGGATTCGCTGATCTCGTCAGGCTGCATCCCGGTGTGCGCCGCGCCATTCCGGTGGCCATGCGCCGCTGGCGCCGATCGCCGCTGGCGGCGGCAACATGGCGGGAAATGGGCGTGTTTCGCTCGGTGCTGCAACAGGAAAACTACGACCTGGTACTCGACACCCAGGGCTTGCTGAAGAGTGCGCTGATCACCCGCATGGCGCGCGGCAGGCGCTGCGGATATGCCGCCGCGTCGGCGCGGGAGCCCGTCGCGGCGCGCTTTTACGATGCCGCCTTCGAGGTGCCGACGGACCTGCACGCGGTCGAGCGCAATCGGCGGCTGGCGGCGCAGGCCGCAGGCTACCGCCTGACGCCGGTTGCCGACTACGGAATCGCCGCGCCACCGGCGCCGACTCTTGAAACCCCGGGCGCACTGCTGCTCACCGCCACCTCGCGCGATGACAAGCTCTGGCCGGAACAAGACTGGGTCGCGCTGGGCAAGGCCCTGCACCAGCGTGGGCTTGCCTGCCGGCTGCCGGCGGGCAGCGCGGTGGAGCGCGAACGGGCAACCCGGCTCGCGGCCGCCATACCCGGTGCCACGACCCTGCCGCCTTCGAGCCTGACGGACCTTGCCGCACAGCTCGGCGCGGCACGCATCGTCATCGGCGTTGACACCGGCCTGGTTCATCTCGCGGCCGCCCTCGGAACACCGACCCTGGCCCTGTTTCGCGCTTCGGACCCGGCGCTGACCGGTGTGCTTGCAGGCACGTCGGCCATCAATCTCGGCGCACGCGGGGCGCCGCCCGACGTTAGCGCGGTGCTCGCGGCGGCAGGGCCGTTCCTCTGATGGCGCGCTTCCTCTACACCGTCGTCGTGGTCGCGCTGCTGCCGTGGGCGATCCTGCATCTGCTGTGGCGCAGCCGGAAGCAACCCGAATACCTGCGCCATTGGGGCGAGCGCTTCGGCGTGTTTCCCGCCGTTACCCGGCCGGGCCTTGCCTGCCGGGAATTCCCCTTCGGGGGCCGGCAAAGCGGAATCCCTGGCACGCAGAGCGAGCCCGCGCCGACGCTCTGGCTGCACGCCGTTTCAGTCGGCGAAACCCGCGCCGCGCAGCCACTGGTGGCGGCCCTGCGCGAACGCTACCCGCATCACCGCATCCTGTTCACCCATATGACGCCGACAGGACGCGCCACGTCCGAAGCGCTGTTCGGCGACACCGTGGACCGCATCTACCTGCCCTACGACACGCCCTGGGCGACGCGGCGCTTTCTGCGCCACTACCGGCCCGAGTTCGGTCTGATCATGGAAACCGAGCTGTGGCCGAACCTGATCGCGGCCTGCAAGGAGGCCGACGTACCGCTGTATCTGGTCAACGCGCGCCTGTCGGAACGCTCGGCGCGCCGCTATGCAGGCTTCCCCGCCCTCGCGCGCGAAGCGCTGCAAGGCCTGACCGCCGTCGGTGCCCAATCGGCCGACGACGCGGCGCGTCTTGAGGCGCTCGGCGCCGGCGCGGTGACGGTCACCGGCAACGTCAAATTCGACATCGCCGCGGCGCCCGGGCAGCTCGAACTTGGCGGCGCCTTTCGCGCCGGCTACGGCACACGCCCGATCTGGCTGGCTGCCAGCACGCGCGAGGGCGAGGAGGCGCTGATCCTGGATGCCTGGCGCAATGCGCTACCCGGCGATGGCGCGTTGCTGGTGCTGGTGCCGCGCCATCCGCAGCGCTTCGACGAGGTGGCGCGACTGGCGCAGGAGCGCGGCTTTGTCGTGCAGCGGCGCAGCGCCGCCGCCGCCGTCGCCGCCACCACACAGGTGCTGATCGGCGACAGCATGGGCGAAATGTTCGCGTTCTACGCCTCGGTCGATCTCGCCTTCATTGGCGGCAGCCTGCTTGATTTCGGCGGGCAGAACCTGATCGAGGCGGCAGCTTGCGGCACGCCGATCCTGATCGGCCCCTCAACCCGGAATTTTGCCGAGGCCGCGCGCGAGGCGATCGCTTGCGGCGCGGCACGGTCGATCGGCGATGCCGACGATCTGGTGCGTCAGGCAATGCTGTTGCTGGGCAATGCCGAAACGCGGCGGCGCATGGGCGCTGCCGGTCGCGCCTTCGCCGGTCGCCATCGCGGCGCCACGGCGCGAACGCTGGCCGTAATCACCGCCGGTCAGAGACCGGAGCCTTCGTAAACCTCGCTCAGCGGACAACGAAATTCGAGGCTGGCAAGCGACAGATCGTCAGCTTCGCTGAACACGCAGTGCTCCCATCCCACATCGCCCTGGCGACGAAACAGTTCGATCTCCATTCGATCCTGCTGAACCAGCAGATATTCCTTCAGGCTGGCGAGTTTGCGATAGGCAAGGAACTTTTCACGGCGGTCGACGCCTTCGGTCGACGCCGAAAGCACCTCCACCAGAACCGTCGGCTGGTCGATGACCATTGAATCGCCGGTTATGGTTTGCAGGCGCGGATCGCAGCTTACGATCACGTCGGGGTAGTAGTAGGCGTTGTCGCGCCCGACATGCAGCTTGACGCCCTCGATGAAGACCCGGCAGGGTGAAGCCTTGAGGTGGGCGCGCAGAGCGGAAAACAGATTCCCGGCCAGAATGTTGTGGCGCAAGCTGGCTCCGGTCATGGCGTAGATGCCGCCCGCCACATACTCGTGCCGCACCGGGCTTTGCGCTTCCAGCCGCAGATAGTCTTCCGGGCTGACATACACCAGTTCCTCGTTCAGCATCGCACGTCTCCCTGATCTCTAGCGCGCCATGCTACTCCAGCAGTGCGTTGATCGCCGCTACGTCGTCTTCGCCGAGGCTGCCGGCGGCGGCCTTGAGTTTGAGCAACGCGGCCAGCGTGTCGAGCCGGGCCTTGGCCAGCTTCTGGCGGGTGTCGAAGAGCTGGCTCTGCGCGTTGAGGACATCGATGTTGATGCGCACGCCGACGTCGTAGCCGAGCTTGTTGGAATCGAGGGCGGATTGTGACGAGGTCAGCGCCGCCTCATAGGCCTTCACCTGCGCCATGCCGGAACTCACGCCGAGATAGGCCTGGCGCGCGTTGAGCGCCGCGGTGCGCCGTGCATTCTCGAGGTCGGAAGCGGCCTTTTCCCTGAGGGCGACGGCCTCGCGATCCTTTGACATGACGGCGCCGCCGGCGAAGATCGGAATCGACAACTGCAGGCCGATGGTGCTGGCATTGCTGTCGCTGCCGAAGCCGAGGGTCGTGCTGTTGGTCGCCGAACTGCGTCCGCGCGTCGCCACCAGGTCGAGTGTCGGGTAATGCCCGGCGCGCTGTTTCTCGACTTCACGCGAGGCGATCTCGAACAGCGCCTGGTAAATCTGCACCGAGGCGCTGACCGATTCGGCCATTTCCACCCACTTGCCGATGTCGTCCGGCTGCGGCCGGACCAGTTGCACACCGGGCTTGAGATTCTTCAGGCCTTCCGGCTCCTTGCCGATTACCGAACGCAACACCTGACGCTTGACCGTCAGGTCGTTGTCGGCGGCGATTTCCTGGGCGCTGGTCAGGTCGTAGCGCGCCTGGGCTTCGTGCGAATCGGTGATCGTCGCGGTGCCGACCTCGAAATTGCGCTTGGCCGATTCGAGCTGCTCGGCGATCGCCACCTTTTGCGCCTGCGCCGTCGCCAAGGTGTCCTGCGCCAGCAGCACATCGAAATAGGCCTGCGCCGCGCGCACGATCAGTTCCTGCCTGGCCAGCCCGAACTGTGCCTCGGCCTGCGCCACGGCAAGCTCCGACTGGGTGTAGGCGACCCAGTTCTGCCAGCGGAACAGGGGCTGCGTCAGGCTGACGGTCCAGCCGTTGTTGTTGTATTTGGTATTGACTTCCGTGGCGCCGGCGGTGCGACGCGTGCTGTCGACGTCGTTCCAGGTCGTGCTGGCGGCGAGACCGATGGTCGGCAGCAGACCGGAACGGCCCTGCGGCAGCTTTTCGCGACCGGCGTCGAGCGCCGCGCGCGCCGACGCGTACTGCGCGTCGTAGGCGATTGCGTCGCGATACACGGCCATCAGGTCGGCACCATGGGAAAATCCGGCCATTCCGGCGGACAGGGTTCCGGCGATCATCAGGGGAAGTGCTTTCTTCATGCTTGCTCCACGACTCGGTTGTCAGTACGTCGGCATCGCCGGATCAACATCCCTGGCCCAGGCGGCGACGCCGCCGTGCAGGTTGATGATGCCGGTGAAGCCCATTTGTTCCAGAAACATTCCCGCCTGAAAGCTGCGCGCACCGTGATGGCAGACCATCACGATGTCGGCGTCGCGCTTGAGTTCGTTGTAGCGCGCCGGGATGCCGCGCATTGGCATCGATTGCGAACCGGCAATGCGGCAGGTGGCGAACTCCCAGGCTTCACGCACGTCGAGCAGCACCGGCTTGGCGCGCTGCGGATCGGCGAGCCATTCGTTGAGCTGGGAAGCGGAAAGCTGCCGCATGAAACTCAGAATACGAAAGCGGGCGCGGGCACGGCGGCCGTCAGCGGGGCGACCGCGGTTTCGAACAGGGCCCGGCGACGGAAATCATCACCGACCCGCACATATATCACCGCCTCCATCGCCGGGGCGGCGCCCTCGACTGCGAACAGACGCCCGCCGGGCTTCAACTGGTCCAGCAATGCTTCAGGTACCGCCGCGACGGCGCCGGAAACCATGATGGCATCGTAGGGCGCGTGGCCGGCAAGGCCGGCAAGGCCGTTGCCGACTTCCACCGCCACGTTCGTCGCGCCGGCACGGCGCAGGTTGTCGCGCGCCGTGTCCGCCACGGCGGGATCGATTTCGATCGACCACACATGGTCCGCATGCGCGCCCAACAGAGCAGCCATGTAGCCGGAGCCGGTGCCGATTTCCAGTACGTTCTCGTGTTTTTTCATCGCCAGGGCCTGCAAGGCGTGGGCCTCGACCATCGGCGCAAACATGCGGGCGCTTGCCGATCCACCGAGCGGGATCTGCGTGTCGGCAAACGCCAGCCGGCGATGGGCCGGCGGCACGAATTCTTCGCGCTTGACCACGAACAGCACGTCGAGCACGTCCGGATCAAGGACTTTGCCGGGGCGCAGTTGCTGCTCGACCATGTTGTAGCGGGCTTGTTCGAAATTCATGATATCTCCAGGAAATTCTATATTAGCATACTCTAATACGCAGGCATGACTGACAAGGGATGGATTCTACGCCGCCGCCGGGTAGTCACCCGGCTCC
>JAIOPW010000170.1 GCA_021413665.1 Rhodocyclales bacterium
GGCGCCTGCCCCAAATGCGGCGCCCGCGTCTTCGAACACGGCATGGCCTATGTCTGCGAAAAAGCCGTGGGCGCGGGGAAAACCTGCGACTTCCGTTCCGGCAAGGTGATCCTGCAACAGGAAGTCGCGCGCGGCGACATGCAGAAGCTGCTGGCCACCGGCCGCACCGACCTGCTCAAGGGCTTCATCTCGAACAAGACGCGCCGCAAATTCTCCGCCTACCTGGTGCGCGATCCGAAGACCGGTAAGGTCGGCTTCGAGTTCGAGCCGAGGGCGCCGAAGGCGGGGGCCAAACCTGCTGCCAAGGCCGACGAGGCAAAGCCGGCGAAAGCTGCAAGCGGCGCCAAGGCCAAAGCGGCAGTCGGCGCTGGTGACACGGCGAAGAAGGCTGTAGTGAAGAAACCGGCGGCCAAAAAGCCCGCCGCAAAGAAACCAGCGGTCAAACCCGCAGCCAAAAAACCGGCAAAAAAGAAAGCCGAATGACTGCGACGGCGCAGCTCACCCGCGCCGTTCTCGACTTCTGGTTCCTGCCGCCGGACCACCCCGGTCACGGCGCTTACCGCCCCGAATGGTTCCGCAAGGACGCCGCATTCGATGCCGCGATCTGCGAGCGCTTCGGCGCGGATGTCGACGCGGCATTGAGCACGACACTCGATACAGGATCGGATGAATCCCTGCTGGCGCGCATCCTGCTGCTCGACCAATTCACCCGCAACATTTTCCGCGACACGCCGCGTGCCTTCGCCGGCGATACCCAAGCGCTGAAGTTGGCTGAAACTCTGGTCGCCGCCGGCCGCGACAAGAACCTGTCGCCGTGGCAACGCTGGTTCGCCTACCTGCCCTTCGAACACAGCGAAACCGAGCTCGACCAGGAGCGCTGCGCGGCCCTCTTCGCCGGGCTGCGCCGCGAGATGCGGCACGAGGCCTTCGACAGCGCCTACGACTACGCGCTACGCCACCGCGAGGTGATTGCTCGCTTCGGTCGTTTTCCCCATCGTAATGCCATCCTCGGCCGCAAATCGACAGCAGAGGAAATCGAATTTCTCAAACAGCCCGGGTCGTCGTTCTGACGTCCGGTGCGGTTTGCGCACCGGGGTCCTAAAAACAACAAGGCCCCAGATGGGGCCTTGTTGTTCCGCACGAGCCGGAGGACGTGCTTAACGGTGCCGTTGACCGCTGTGATGGCTGGCCGGCTTGGCGCCTCCCGTGCCCGAACGGGCGGGACGTGGAGCCCCGCTACGGCTTCCGTTGCTGCTGCGCGTGCGTGCCTGGGCCGGCTTCTGCGCCGGCGGGCGGCCGGCGGCGGGACGCGGCACGCTGTTGTTGTGCTGCGGCTCGAAACCGGGCATGACCGAGGTCGGAATCTCGCGCTTCAGCAGACGCTCGATGTCGCGCAGTTGAATGCGCTCGTCGCTGCTGACCAGCGACAGTGCTTCGCCGCTGGCACCGGCGCGGCCGGTGCGGCCGATGCGGTGGATGTAGTCTTCCGGCACATTGGGCAGTTCGAAATTCACCACACGCGGCAGGGAATCGATGTCGAG
>JAIOPW010000171.1 GCA_021413665.1 Rhodocyclales bacterium
GAAGGCGCCCATGTACTGCGCCTGCTTGTCTTCGATGACTTCCCAGCCGGCCAGCACCACCAGCACGGTGACCAGGCTGTTGAGCAGGATGAAGGGCATCGAGATGCCGTCCACCCCGAGCAGGTACTGGACATTGAAGCGCGTGATCCACGGCGCCTGCTCGACGAACTGCATGCCGGCCTGGGCCGGGTCGAAGCCGGTGTAGAGCGGGATCGTGACCAGGAATCCGGCGACGGCAACGGCCAGCGACAGCCAGCGCACCAGGGTGCGGCGCTCGGAGCCGATCCAGAACACCGGAACGGCGCCGAGGATGGGGAGCCAGATTGCGAGGCTGAGAAGTTGCGTGTTCATTGAATATTCATTCCATCAGGCCGGTGTGCATGAGCGCGCCCTCGCCTCAAACCCTGTTGAACCAGAGCGTCAGCAGCGCGAAGACGCCGAAGATCATGCCGAAGGCGTACTGGTAGATGCGGCCGGTCTGGAACAGGCGGACCAGCCCGGAAATCCAGCCGACGACGCTGGCCGAGCCATTGACCATGACGCCGTCGATCAGCACCTGGTCGCCGCCCTTCCACAGGCCGCGTCCGACAGCCCGCGCACCGCCGGCGAAGAACCAGTCGTTAAAGCGGTCGAAGCCGTATTTCTGTTCCAGTATCGTCGCCAGGAAACCCGACCTGGCCTTGATCACAGCCGGCAGGTCGGGACGTACGACGTAGAGGAACCATGCCGTCGCCGCGCCGGAAATCGCCAGCCAGAACGGTAGCGTGGTGACACCGTGCGTCATCATGCCGAACACGCCGTGGAATTCGTGGGCCATGGTGGCCATGCCCTTGTGCACCTCGGCAATCGTGATTGCCGTGCCGAACCAGTTGCCATAGAGCATGGTGCCGATCAGCCAGCCCGAGGCGATGGCGGGGATCGACAGCAGGATCAGCGGTACGGTGACCACTTTGGGCGATTCATGCGGCTCGGCGGCGCCGTGATGGCCGTGCTCATCGTTATGGTGGTGTGCGTCATGGCCGTGGGCGTCGTGCGCGGCCTCGCGGAAGCGTTCCTTGCCATGGAAGGTGAAGAAGATCAGGCGGAAGGAATACAGGCCGCCGACGAAGACCGCGGCCAGGGCGCAGAAGTAGGCAAAGCCGGCGCCCGGCACCTGGGCCAGATGCACGGCCTCGATGATCGAATCCTTGGAGAAGAAGCCGGCGAAGGGCGGCAGACCGGCATTGGCGATGGCGGCGATGAACATGGTGAGGTAGGTGATCGGCATGTACTTGCGCAGACCGCCCATCTTGCGCATGTCCTGCTCGTGGTGCATGGCGATGATGACCGAGCCGGCGCCGAGGAAAAGCACGGCCTTGAAGAAGGCGTGGGTCATCAGGTGGAAGATCGCCACCGAGTAGGCCGAGGCGCCCAGCGCCATGGTCATGTAGCCGAGCTGCGACAGCGTCGAGTAGGCGACGACGCGCTTGATGTCGGTCTGGACGATGGCGATCAGGGCCATGAAGAGCGTGGTGATGGCACCGATGACGATGACGAAGGACAGCGCGGTGTCGGACAGCTCGAACAGCGGCGACATGCGCGAGACCATGAAGATACCGGCGGTGACCATGGTCGCGGCGTGGATCAGCGCGGAGATCGGGGTCGGGCCTTCCATCGAATCCGGCAGCCAGACATGCAGCGGGAACTGCGCCGACTTGCCCATGGCCCCGATGAACAGGCAGATGCAGACAGCGGTGATCAGAGGCCAGCCGGTGACGGCCTCGGTGATCGTGGCGAGTTCGTTGCGCTTGGCGAACACTTCGGCGTAGTCGAGGCTGCCGGCGTAGGCGGCGATCAGGCCGATACCGAGCAGGAAGCCGAAGTCGCCGACGCGATTGACCAGGAAGGCCTTGAGGTTGGCGTAGATCGCCGTGGGCCGGGTGTACCAGAAACCGATCAGGAGGTAGGAAACCAGGCCCACCGCTTCCCAGCCGAAGAAGAGCTGGACGAAGTTGTTCGACATCACCAGCATCAGCATGGAGAAGGTGAACAGCGAGATGTAGCTGAAGAAGCGCTGGTAGCCGGGATCTTCTGCCATGTAACCGATGGTGTAGATGTGCACCATGAGCGAGACGAAGTTCACCACCAGCATCATGGTGACGGTCAGCGGGTCGATCAGGAAGCCGACTTGCAGCTTGAGGCCGCCCGATTCCATCCATGTGTAGACGGCGCCGTTGAACAGGTGGCCGGCCTGCACGTCCTGGTATATCAGCACCGACAGGGCGAAGGAAATCGCGACGCCGAGGATGGTGACCACGTGCGAACCGGTGCGGCCGAGTATCTTGCCGAAGAAGCCGGCGAGGATGGCGCCGGCCAGGGGGGCCAGGGGAACCAGGAAGTAGAGTGTCTTCATGCCGATGTACCCGCTAGCCCTTCAGACTGTCGAGGTCTTCGACGTCGATCGAGGACAGGTTGCGGAACAGCACCACCAGGATGGCGAGGCCGATGCCCGACTCGGCGGCGGCCACCACCAGGATGAAGAACACGAAGAGCTGTCCCGAAAGGTCGTTGAGGTAGTGCGAGAAGGCGACGAAATTGATATTCACCGCCAGCAGCATCAACTCGATGGCCATCAACAGCACGATCAGGTTCTTCCGGTTGAGGAAAATGCCGACGATGCTGATGGCGAACAGGATCGCAGCCAGGATCAGGTAGTGCGAGAGCGAAATCATGCCTGTTCCCCTTCCTTGGTCGCCGGGAGTTCGACTTCCGGCGCCATCTTGACCAGGCGCATGCGGTCCTTGGCCTTCACCGCGATCTGGTCCGAGGCGTGCATCGCCTTGTTTTCCTTGCGCTTGCGCAGGGTCAGCATGACCGCCGCGATGATGGCGACCAGCAGGATGACGGATGCGATTTCGAAGGGATAGGCGTAGTCGGTGTACAGCACCCGCGCCAACTCCTTGGTGTTGCTGTAGTTGGCCGGCAGATCGTGCGGCGGCAGGTTCGCCAGCCCGAAGTAACGGCCCGAAAGCACCACCGCCATTTCGGCGACCATCAATCCGCCGACCAGCGCACCCAGCGGCAGGTTGCTCCAGAAGCCCTGGCGTACGCGCTCGATGTTGATGTCGAGCATCATCACCACGAAGAGGAAGAGCACCATCACCGCGCCGACATAGACCATGATCAGTGCGAGGGCGAGGAACTCCGCCTGCAAAAGCATCCACAGGCCCGCCACGTTGAAGAAGGCCAGCACCAGGAACAGCACCGCATGCACCGGGTTGCGCGCCGTGATGACGCGCAGCGCGGCAAACACCGTCATTGCGGCGAATATGTAGAAAAGCAGGGTCTTGAATTCCATGTCTGGGTCAGCAGGGCATCAGCGGAAAGGGGCATCCTGGGCGCGGTCGGCGGCAATCTGCGCTTCGTTCTTGTCGCCCACTGCCAGCAGCATCTGCTTGGTGTAGTAGAGGTCGCCGCGGGTTTCGCCGTGATACTCGAAAATGCGGGTCTGGACGATGGCGTCGACCGGGCAGGCCTCCTCGCAGAAGCCGCAGAAAATGCACTTGGTCAGGTCGATGTCGTAGCGCGTGGTGCGCCGACTGCCGTCGGCACGCTCGGCGGATTCGATGGTGATCGCCATTGCCGGGCAGACTGCCTCGCACAGCTTGCAGGCGATGCAGCGCTCTTCGCCGTTCGGGTAGCGGCGCAGGGCATGCAGGCCGCGGAAACGGTTGCCTTGCGGCGTTTTTTCTTCGGGATACTGGATGGTGATCTTGCGCGCGAACATGTAGCGGCCGGTCACCGCCATGCCCTTGAACAGTTCCTTGAGGAACAGGCTGCCTATGAAGTCTCTTGCACCCATGATGGTTTCTCCCGGTCCTATTTCCAGATGGTCAGCGGCGACATCATCCAGATGCCCACCACCAGAATCCAGACCAGTGTCAGCGGCACAAACACCTTCCAGCCCAGGCGCATGATCTGGTCATAGCGATAGCGCGGGAAGGTGGCTCGAATCCAGAGGAAGAAGAACAGGATGGCCGCCATCTTGGCCGCCATCCAGTGGAAACCGTCCGGCAGGAAGCCGACAGGCGACAACCAGCCGCCGAGGAAGAAGACCGAGGTCATCGCCGAAATCAGGATCATGTTGGCGTATTCGGCGAGGAAGAACATCGCGAAGGCCATGCCGGAGTACTCGACCATGTGGCCGGCGACGATTTCCGATTCGCCTTCGACCACGTCGAACGGCGCACGGTTGGTTTCCGCGACGCCGGAAATCAGATAGACCGCGAACATCGGCAGCAGCGGCAGCCAGTTCCATGAGAGCAGGCCAAGACCGTAGCCGGCGAACTGCCCCTTGCTCTGCGCGTTGACGATTTCGGTCAGGTTGAGGCTGTTCGACACCAACAGCACGGTGATCAGCCCAAGGCCCATCGAGACTTCGTAGGAAATCATCTGTGCCGACGCCCGCATGGCGCCGAAGAACGGATACTTCGAGTTCGATGCCCAGCCGGCGATGATGATGCCGTAGTCGCCGACCGAACTGATCGCCAGCAGATAGAGCACCCCGGCATCGACGTTGGCCAGGGCCCAGCCGGGCGAGAAGGGAATCACGGCCCAGGCGGCGAGTGCCGGTGCGATGGCCATCACCGGGCCGAGGACAAAGAGCTTCT
>JAIOPW010000557.1 GCA_021413665.1 Rhodocyclales bacterium
GCGACACGGACATGAACGTGGTGATCACGGCCGGTGGCGGCATCATCGAGGTACAGGGCACGGCGGAAGGCGAGCCGTTTTCGCGCGCCGAGCTGGACACGCTGCTGGAGCTTGCCGCGGCAGGCATCCGCGACATCGTAAAGGCGCAGAGCGCCTCACTCGCATTGTGAAGAAACTGGTTCTCGCTTCGGGCAACGCCGGCAAGCTGCGCGAATTCGGCCAGTTGCTGGCGCCCTTCGATTTCGACGTGCTGCCGCAGTCCGCCTTCAACGTGCCGGAAGCGGAGGAACCGCACATCACGTTCGTCGAGAACGCCATCGCCAAGGCCCGCCACGCCGCCCGCCTGACCGGGTTGCCGGCGCTGGCCGACGACTCCGGCCTGTGTGTCGCGGCGCTGGGCGGCGCACCGGGCGTCTTCTCCGCCCGCTATGGCGGCGAGCCGAAATCCGACGCGCGCAACAACGCGAAGCTGCTGGCCGACCTTGCCGGGGTCGCCGATCGCCGCGCACACTACGTCGCCGTGCTGGTGCTGATGCGCCATGCCGACGATCCGCAACCGGTCATCACCGAAGGCGAATGGCATGGCGAGATCATCGACACGCCGCGCGGCGAAGGCGGTTTCGGTTACGACCCCTACTTCATGGTGCCCGGCACCGGCCTCACCGCGGCCGAATTGCCGCACGAAGAGAAGAACCGCAGTTCGCATCGCGGCAAGGCGCTGGCGCAACTCATCGAGCGCCTGCGGCTGGGGATGTGATTCCGATCATCCCGATCGCCGTATTACCAGCGCCGACTTTGGAGGGTTCCGGGCTGGCGGCGCCGCCGCCGCTCGCGCTGTACGTGCATTGGCCGTGGTGCGTCAAGAAGTGCCCCTACTGCGACTTCAATTCCCATGAAAGCCGCAGCGAGGTTGACGAACCAGCCTACCTAGCCGCACTGATTGCCGATCTCGACGCCGCCCTGCCACGGATATGGAACCGCCCGGTGGGCAGCATCTTCATCGGTGGCGGCACGCCCAGCCTGATGCGCACCGAAACTGCCGAGCAACTGCTGGCGGCGATTCGCATGCGTGTGCCGCTGCATCCCGGTGCCGAGGTCACGCTCGAAGCCAATCCCGGTACCGCCGAGGCGGCAAAGTTCGCGGCCTTTCGCGCCGCCGGCGTCAATCGACTGTCCATCGGTGTGCAGAGTTTCGATGACGCCAAACTTCTTTCGCTCGGCCGCATCCACGACAGTGCCGAGGCGCGACGTGCGATCGACATGGCGCTCGCTCACTTCGAGCGCGTCAATCTCGACCTGATGTACGCGCTGCCGGGGCAGACGCTGGCGCAGGCGGAACGCGACATCGCCACCGCGGTCGGCGCCGGCGTCACGCACATCTCCGCCTACCACCTGACGCTGGAACCGAACACGCCATTCCACCACGCGCCGCCGCCGCTGCCCGACGACGATCTCGCGGCCGACATGCAGGACAGGGTCGAAGCCACGCTGGATGCCGCAGGCTTCCGGCAGTATGAAACGTCGGCATTTGCCCGGCCTGCCGGCGGCACGGATTCGCGCTGCCGGCACAACCTAAACTACTGGACCTTCGGCGATTACCTCGGCATCGGCGCCGGCGCGCACAGCAAGCTGTCGGACCACGACTCGATCTGGCGCGAGGCGCGCCACCGCAATCCCCGCGCTTATCTTGAAGGCGCGCTGCGCGGCGACTTCATCAGCACGCGCCAGGACATCGCCCGCGCCGACCTGGGCGGCGAATTCATGATGAACGCCCTGCGCCTGAACGATGGCTTCCCGCTGCCGCTATTCACCGAGCGCACCGGCCTGCCGCTGGCCGCCATCGAAGAGTCGGCGCTGGCGGCACGGCGCGACGGGCTGCTGGAAATGGTCGACGGACATATGCGGCCGACGCCGCGCGGCCGGCGCTTCCTCAACCGGCTTCTTGCCGGCTTCCTTTGAGCGGCACGGGCTGACATGGCGAAGCAGACGCTTTACGACATCATCGGGGTCGCCGCCGACGCGTCCGCGGACGACATCCAGCGTGCGTTCGAGGAAAGGCGCAAGGCGTTGAGCGACCTCCCTGAAAGCGAGGACCAGCGCAACCACCGGAGTTTTCTCGATCATGCGCGCGATGTGCTGGGCGATCCGGGGCGCCGCGCCACCTATGACTGGCAGTTGCGTGCCCGGGACATCGCGCCGCAAGCCGTACCGCAACACCGCCTGCGCTGGCGCGGGCTGGTCGCCGGCCTGCTTGCCCTCGTCGGCACGGTGATGCTGGGCAAGCAGTTCCTGCCAACGACGCCGGGCGCGGGGCCCGCGACGCCAATCGCGACGGTTGCCACCAAAGCCGCCGCAAAACCCGTCGTCGTCGAGGACCTCCCGTCGGTAGCCGATGCCGCTGAAGCGCTGGCGGGCCCGGATCGGGGCAGCGCGCCAGCGGCCACGGTTCCTGCCGCCGCAACGCGCGGGCCGCAGCCACGCACGGTTACGGCAACAGCGGGCAGCCCGTTGATGAACCGGGTTCTCCAATCCACGTACGCGATTGTCGGCAGCCAGGGTCATGGCACCGGCGTCGCCATCGAGCCCGACCGGCTGCTCACCAATTGCCATGTCATTGCGCCGAACGTGCTCAAGGGCAAGATCTACGCGATCAGCGCCGTCACCGGTGCCAGCGTCGAGATCACCGAAGCTGCGTTTCTGGTCAAGGAAGACGCCTGTGTCGTCCATGCCCCCGGCCTTGCCGGCCAGCCAATGGCACTGGGTGACACCGCGCACCTGCAACGCGGCGCGCGCCTGCACAACGTCGGCTTCGGCGGCGGCAATCTCACGCTGGCGCAAGGCCTGTATCTCGGCAGCCTGCAACGCTTCGGGCAGTACTACATGCTCTCCACCAACTCGTGCCTCCCCGGTGTCTCGGGCGGTCCGCTGGTCGATGATGACGGCCGCCTGATCGGGCTGACCTCGGGCGGCGCCCGCGATAGCCGCGGCAACAACGTCTGCGCCTCGCTCACGGTGGAGACCGCGCGCCAGGTGCTGTCCGAACGCATGATGCAGATCGACGCCTTCCCGCCCAATTACCTTACCAACTGGACCGGGCGGCGCTGAGCACGGAGGTGTCGCTTGCCCCGGCCAACCGGTCCCCGAGTCGTATCACGAGCAACAGCGTCAGACCCATTGGCAACCAATGCGCGCGTCCCGCGATGGCGAACAGGGATGCGCCCCATGTCAGCCAGGACAGCCACGCACCGAGCATGATGACGCCGGCCCGGAATGTCCGGCGGCGACGGGGATTCGTCGCCGGGGCGCACAGCGCGAGCGCGGCCAGCGCCAGCGGCAAGGCCACCACGAGGTCGATCAGATAGTGTTCGCCAAGGCCGAGGATCGCCACCACGGTAAGCCACAGGAATGCCCCATATCCCAGTCTGGCGCGGAGCCCGGCAGCGCGGGCGTCGAGCCACAAGGCAAAGGCCCACGCAAAATGCAGGGACGGCATGCCGTTGCGTGGCGCCGCCGGCATGACATCGAGGGCGGCGGGTATGGCGGGCAGATGGTCGGGAAACAGTGCGCCAAACGCAAAAATCGGCCCCGCCACCGGATACAGGAAATAGATCGGGAATCCGATCAATGCAATGGCCATGAATACCGGCAGGGTGCCGGGCACCCGGTCGCGATGCCGCAGCTGCATGCCGACGGCCAGTGCAACCGCAAGCGGCAACGAGGCGTAGACGGCAAGGGCGATTTCCCGAACCCCCGCCGGATCGAGGATGAATCGCGCTACCGCGGCGCTCGGGTCGAATCCCAGCGAACGATCGAAGTTGAAGGCCAGGAGATCCAGGGTGTCGGGATTGACGGTCGATGACAAGGCGAGCAGCGGCCGTGATGCAATCACAAACAACGGCATGGTGCCGCCCGCCATCAGGAGCAGCTTCGCGTTCCTGCCCTCTTCATGGCAACGCTGGCGCCAGGCCTTTGCGCCCAGACTGGCGGCGCTCCCCAGTCCCTGGTAATACAGCGCCAGACCGACAAATCGATGCGGGTGTTCGCTATCGATACCGAAAAGTACGCCATGCACCGCCAGCAGCAGGAATCCGACAATGCTGGCGCGGGCGATTTCGGCTGGCGCAGGTCGTGCCAGCGCATGAATCGCAAAAATCCCTCCCATGGCGTAGGAGAAGAAGGGATGGTAGGCGTTCGAATCCACCGTGAGAAAGTGGTGCGGTGCCGGCGCCAATCCCGCCAGCGCAATGGCTTCCGTCGCCAACACGGCGGCACAGGCCGCGATGAAACCGGCGCGGATGCACGGCGCGGCGTCGGCGTTAGTGCTCCTTGCCATCCACTCGTGCCTGCGCAAGAAATGGAATCAGGCGCCAGGCGAGGATCGCAAAGCCGGAGAACCAGCCGCCGGCGGCGAGCAGGATCCACAGCGGGTAGGCGGCCGGATCGAGTTGCGGCGCGATGACGCGCAACGCGAAGGCGGCGATCATGATCCACAGCGCCAGCTTGTCGAAGCGGTCGAAGACGACTTTCCTGCCGGTGTGGCCCTTGGCGATCCGTATCAGCATCGCGGGAATGATCAGGCCCATCGCGCCCAGCGTGAACACATGCACCGAGAACGATCCCACCCAGGCCCGCGGCGCGACCTGGCCGAGGAATTCGACCAGCAACTGCAACACGATCGCCAGATATCCCAGGTACATGATGCCGAGATCGAGCCGGCGCAGCGCCAGGTGCGGCTTCCAGAAGATGAACCGGCCCGCCAGCAGCAGTGCCAGCAGCAGCGACAGCCAGCCCGCCAACGGTGGCGGCATCAGGCCGGCGCCCGCGAGCAGCACGCCGAGCAGCTTGATGCCGCGGTCCAGCGCCGCATGGCGCAGGATGTCGACCCGGAAAATGCTTTTCATGAATTGGGTCAGGGTGCGCTCCAGCATGACCAGGAAGGCGACACGGAACAGGCCGATGGCCATGACGAAGCCGGCCTGGAAATAGTCGACGCTCAGCATCAGGAGCTTGGCGACGAGGAAGGTCGGCAGGATCAGCAGGAAGAAATAGTTGTCGCGATAGCTGTCGGTCTCGCGGTGGCGAATCAGCGACCACGCCAGCATGGCGACGATCGTTCCGAGGAACAGGAAGTTCGACAGATGGAACAGCCAGCCCGGCCAGTGTCCGCCGAAACCCATGCCGGCGCGCTCGAACAGCCAGGCGGCGGCGAGGAAGGCCAGCGCCGCGCCGTGATAGCCGCGAATCTGCACCCAGTTCTTGGTCGAGGTCAGCAGGAAGCCGCCCAGCACCGCCCAGCCGAAGCCGAAGAACATCTCGTGGGCGTGCCACTGCACCGCCGCGACGGGGGAATCAGGGGCCGGCAGGATGCCGAGAAAGACCAGCGCCCAGAGCAGCGGCAGGCTGAGTCCCGACAGGCAGGCGAGGGTGAAGAAGGGACGAAAGCCGACCAGCCAGAAGGGATGTGCCTGAAATTTCATCGCGCCGACCGCATCAACGGGAGTCAGGTTTTGCGGCGGAAGACCACATCCCACACGCCATGGCCCAGCCTCAGGCCGCGGCTTTCAAATTTGGTCTGCGGCCGGTAGGGCGGCCGTGGCGTGAAGTCCTTGGCCATGTTCGCCAGCAGCGGCTCGGCGGAAAGCACCTCCAGAATCTGCATGGCATAGTCCTCCCAGTCGGTGGCGCAATGCAGGTAGCCGCTCGGCGCCAGCCGCGTCGCCAGCAGCGCGACGAATCCGGGCTGGACCAGGCGCCGCTTCTGCTGGCGCTTTTTCGGCCAGGGATCCGGAAAGAAGATGTGGATGCCGGACAAGGAACCCGGCGCGATCATGTCGCGCACCACCTCGACGGCATCGTGCTGGATCACGCGCAGGTTGCCGAGTTCGCGTGTGGCGATTTCCTTCATCAGGCTGCCGACGCCGGGGGTGTGCACCTCGATGCCCAGATAGTC
>JAIOPW010000172.1 GCA_021413665.1 Rhodocyclales bacterium
TAGGATTCCAGCTCATGCAGGATGCTGTCTTCCTCGAAGATCTTTTCGACGCGCAGCATTTCCTGGATCTGGTAGCGGATCAGCAGCTCGTTCTCGAATATCAGCAGGATGTTCTCGCCGAGCTTGACGCGGCGCAGCTTCTTCTGCGCCATGACCTCGTCGCGCATGGAATGGCGTGCCTTCGCATAGGCTTCCAGGGTCATCAGGGAGACGCGGGTGATGGTCATGGTTTGTTCCATATATATTCCAGTCCGTAGGCGATGCGCAGCAGGGTCAGCGGGTGCTGCTTCTCCTTGCGCCCGGGAGCACCGGCTTCGTTCATGCCCTGCAGGATGTGGCGTCCGGCGATGGCGCAGTCGGAACTGACGTAGTCCGGTTCGTCCTTGGCCATGGCCTTGAACACTGGCTTGCCGATCTTCATCGACAGCGCGTAGTACTCCTCCTTGACGCCCCAGGTGCCGTCGTGGCCGGCGCAGCGCTCGACGGTATTCACCGTGGCGCCGGTCATCTTGAGCATTTCTTCGGTCTTCTTGCCGACGTTCTGCACGCGCGAGTGGCAGGGAATGTGGTACGAGACCTTGCCCAGCGCCACCTTGAAGTCGGTCTTCAGCAGGCCGTCCTTGTTGCGTAGCACGAAGTATTCAAAGGGATCGTACATCGCGGCCGAAACCGCCTTGCAGCGCGCATCCTCGGGGAACAGCAGCGGGATCTCGCTCTTGAACATCAGGGTGCAGGACGGCACCGGCGTGACGATGGCGTAGCCGGCCTGTGCCAGGTCATGCATCAGCGGAATGTTGCGCTCCTTGTACTTCGCGACGGTGTCGAGGTCGCCCAGTTCCAGCTTGGGCATGCCGCAGCAGGTTTCGCCCTGCACCACGACATAGGGAATCTCGGTGTGGTCGAGCAGCTTGAGCAGGTCGTGGCCGAGGCCGGGTTCGTTGTAAATGACGTAGCAGGTGGAGAACACGGCGACCTTGCCCGGCGACTTGGCACCGTCACGTACCGGGTAGTTGTGGCTGCCAGTCGCATTGGCGCGAAAGTTGGCGCTGTCGAAATCCGGCAGTTCGCGAGCCGAATGCACCCCCAGCACTTTTTGCAGCACGCTGCGTGCGGGGCCGTTCTTCGTGGCGGCATTCACGAAATGCACCACCACGGGAATCGAGGACAGGGTGCCGACCAGTTCGGTCGAGGTCAGCAGCTTGTCGCGGAACTTCATCTTGCCCGTCTTGTACTGGATCGCCTTGGCGCGCAGCATGGTGTGCGGGAAATCCAGGTTCCACTGGTGCGGCGGAACATAGGGACACTTGGTCATGTAGCAGACGTCGCACAGGTAGCACTGGTCGACGACCTTCCAGAATTTCTCCTTGGGTACGCCGGCGGTCTCGGCGTCACCCGCCTCGTCGATGTAATCGAAGAGCAGCGGAAAGGCATTGCACAGCGAGACGCAGCGGCGGCAGCCGTGGCAGATGTCGAAGATGCGCTCGAGCTCCTTCTCGCAGGCGGCCTGGTCGTAGAACTCGGGGTTCTTCCAGTCGATTGCGTGACGGGTCGGGGCGTCGAGATTGCCTTCGCGCATGCGTGCGTCCTCCGGGCGGCGGTGTGAGGGTGTTGGGGTGGGGGGGTGAGAAGTCGGCGCTGACGGTACGGCGGCGGCAGGGCCGCGCGCCGTCCGTGATTTCGATCAGCCGTTGAGGCTGTCCAGCGTCCTCTGGAACTTGTTGGCGTGCGAGCGCTCGGCCTTGGCCAGGGTCTCGAACCAGTCGGCGATTTCGTCGAAGCCTTCGTCGCGCGCGGTCTTGGCCATGCCCGGGTACATGTCGGTGTACTCGTGGGTTTCGCCGGCGATGGAAGCCTTCAGGTTGTCGGACGTGGCGCCGATCGGCAGGCCGGTGGCCGGATCACCGGAAGCTTCGAGGTATTCCAGATGGCCGTGGGCATGGCCGGTCTCGCCTTCGGCGGTGGAGCGGAACACGGCCGAGACGTCGTTGTAGCCTTCGATGTCGGCCTTGTTCGCGAAATACAGGTAGCGACGGTTGGCCTGCGACTCGCCGGCAAATGCGGCCTTCAGGTTGCCTTCGGTTTTGGATCCCTTGAGTTGCATGGTGGTAACTCCTCTGCGTTGGATTGGGGGTGGCCGTCGCGCGGCCGGAAGTCACGGAGCTTTTGGCGCCCGCGAACCTGAAGAGACTCTAGTCCTTCGGTCGGGCAAGTGCTAATTGTATTTTTCGACTGAGTCGATAGCCGTCGGCTATCGAGCTATTTCGCCAGTCTGGTGCCCGGCAGGTGGCAGCCGAGCACGGCCTGGCGCATCACGTCGATGGCCTTGTGGCGCGGGAAACTGGAGCGCCAGACCAGCCCGATGCGGCGCGTCGGGCTCGGTTCGGTGAAGCGCTTGACGCGCAGCAGCGGATCGTCGACGGGTATGCCGTCGACGCTGCTGGCCGGCATGACGGTGACGCCGACGCCGGACGACACCATGTGGCGGATGGTTTCCAGCGAACTGCCTTCCAGTACCTGCGGCGACTCGCCCTGGCTGGCGCGGGTACACAGGTCGAGCACCTGGTCGCGGAAGCAGTTGCCGGCGCCGAGCATCAGCAGCGGCTCGTCGAGCAGTTGCTCCGGCCGCAAGGACTTGAGCCTGGCCCAGGGATGGGCCGCCGGCACCAGGGTGCGGAAGGCCTCGTCATAGACCGGCTGGGCGACGAGACCGGGTTCGTCGATCGGCAGCGCCAGCACCAGCACATCCAGCTCGCAGGCCTTGAGCCTTTCCAGCAGGTTCTCGGTATAGCCCTCGGCGATGTACAGGGGCATTTGCGGCGCCAGCGCCTTGACCCGCGGCACCAGCGCCGGCAGCAGCCAGGGGCCGATGGTGTAGATCACCCCGAGGCGCAGCGGGCCGGCCAGCGGGTCCTTGCCCGCAGCGGCGATCTCGGTCACGCGCGCAGCTTCCGCCAGCGCTCGCTCGGCCTGCGCCACCACCTGCACGCCGATCGGTGTGCTGCGAACATCGCCCGCGCTGCGCTCGAACAGTGCGACGCCGAGCTCGTCTTCGAGCTTTTTCACGGCAATCGACAGCGTTGGTTGCGAGACGTTGCACTTGTCAGCCGCGCGCCCGAAGTGGCGCTCGCGGGCGAGGGCGACGATGTAGCGGAGTTCGGTCAGGGTCATGGCATATGGATGGAATCGGAAACCGGCCTGCGGCAATGGCCGTCCTGGCCAAGGTATCTCCAGATTCACCGGCAACTAGCGCAAGATTATCACGGCGCCGCGGTCGGAGCCGGGGTTCCGGCAAGCTCGGCGGGCGGCGGGGGCGCCATCCGGGCTGCTCGTCCGACGACGTGCTAGACTTGTCACATGTAAATGGAATGCCGTTGCATGGCATTGCGAAGATGCGTGACGTTTGCTGCGCGCCGGATCGCGGGGTGGATGCGGCGAGTGGGGCGGTCGGCAGCGGCTGGTCTTGAGGTTCTGAGGCACGAATCGGCACCAAACCGAGGGGGAGCAGGAATCAGTGAAAGACGCTGGCGCAGGGACGGGAATCGGCGGGTTGGATCGATCCGCCGAACGCGAATGCAGATATCGCCGCATCCACGAGAGCATGAGGGATGCGTTCGTCCTGGTCGATATGCAGGGTCGCCTGCTCGAGTGGAACACGTCCTATCTGGAAATGCTGGGGTACGCCGCCGCCGAACTGAAAAACTTGACCTACATGGACCTGACGCCGCGGAAATGGCATGCGGTCGAGGCGCGGATCATTGAGCAGCAGCTCATTCCTCATGGCGAGTCGCGGCTGTACGAAAAGGAATACATCCGCAAGGACGGAACGGTTTTCCCCGTCGAACTCAAAACCCACCTGCTGCGCGATGGCAATGGTCAGCCGGAGGCGATGTGGGCGATCGTGAGAGACATCAGCGAGCGCAAGCGGGCGGAAGCGGCGCTGTGCGAGCAGGAGGAGTTTTTCCGCTTGATCGCCGAGAACAGCGGCGATTTCATTGCGGTTCTTGACCTGGAGGGAAGGCGACTCTACAACAGCCCCTCCTACAAGCAGTTCTTTGGCGACACGCGCTATCTGTTGGGCACGGATTCATTCAATGAAGTTCATCCCGACGACCAGGAACGGGTCAGGCGGGTATTCTTCGAAACCGTGAGGTCCGGCATCGGCCACCGGATCGAGTTCCGCTTTGTGTTGCCGGACGGCGGTGTGCGGCAGATGGAATCGCGCGGCGGCGTGATCCGGGATGGCGAAGGCAGGGTCGCCCGGGTCGTCGTTGTCTCGAACGACATCACCGAGCGCAAGAAGGCCGAGGAACAGATTCATAGCCTGGCCTTCTACGATACCCTGACGCGACTGCCCAACCGGCGCATGCTGAGCGACCGGCTCCGGCAGGCAATGGCCGCCACCAAGCGCAGCGGCTGCCATGGCGCGCTGATGTTCCTCGATCTCGACAACTTCAAGCCGATCAACGACGCCCACGGGCACGCCGTGGGGGACCTGCTGTTGAGCGAAGCCGCGCGGCGCATTGCGAGCTGTGTGCGCGGAGTCGACACCGTGGCCCGGTTTGGCGGGGATGAATTCGTGGTCCTGCTGAACGAATTGGACGTGGACAAGGCCAAGTCCGCCGCCCAGGCCGGCATGGTCGCGGAAAAGATCCGCGCCCGGCTGGCAGAACCTTATGTGCTGCATGTTCGCCATGAAGGCGCAGCGGATACGGATGTCGAGCATCAGTGCACGTCGAGCATCGGACTCGTTCTCTTCCTCGATCACGACCATACCGAGGAGGATCTTCTGCGATGGGCCGACATCGCGATGTATCAAGCCAAGGATGCGGGGCGAAACCGGATTCGCGTCATTGACTCCAAACAGCGCGCGACCGACACCGACGGTGGCGGCTAGCCCGCACGGCTATTTCTGGGTTGTCTCCGCCTTGACCGCCAACCATTTTCCGGCGCGCAATTCGAGCACGTATTTCTCGACCGATTCGAAGCGATAGGGCTTGCCGGACTGGCGGCCCTGCTCGATCACCACGGACTTGACGGTGATCCGCTGGCAGGTGCCCGCGGCGGGATCAACCGGTGCGGCTTCGGTGGTGACGCGGCGCTGCTTGTAGTGGGTGAGGCCCTTCATGGCCGCCACCGTGCTCTGCGCCAGCTCGTCGCGTCCGATATCGACGCTGGTCATGCCGCCATCCTTGTCCTTGACGTTGGCGCGCACGGTCGCATCGGCGGCGAATTTGGCGACGATTGCGGTGGCGTCGCGGCGTACGATCGCGCCGTCGAGCTGCTTGAGCCAGGCCTTCGCAATCGCGTTGGGCACGCAGGCCGCAACCGACGCCTTGCGTTTCTGTTCCAGCTGCCGCTGGCTGTCCTCGTCGGCGGTCTGCGACAGGCGGTCGAGCTCGACATCGAACTCGCCGGGGACATAGAAATTCGGCACCTTGTCCAGCAGCACGGGCAACAGGATGGTGATCAGCGCCCGCTCCTTGAAGCCCTTGCCGGCGGCGCGGACGAAACCGACGCGGCCGGCATCGATGTCGAGCTTGTTCTCGCCCACCTCCATGGTCGTGCCGCCGCGATTGACCTTGTCGTAGGTGCCTTCCCGGTTCGATGTCGACGCGGCCAGTTCCGCCGAGAGTACATAGGGTTCGTGGTCGGTGCCGCGTATGCCGATGGTCGCGGTGGGGGTCACCACCTTGTGTCCGCCGCGGGCAGTACGTCCGAGCCAGCCGCTGACGACGCGCAGCGAGCCGGTGAACAGGCGCACGGTGAAGTTGTCGGTGGGCTTGTCCTCGGCGGCGAAGCGCTCGGCGACGAAATCGGTGTCGGGGCGGATGGCGAGGAAGCCCGCGTCCTCGGTCTTGAGCACGGCTTCGGCCAGCGCGGGCGCACGCACGCGTTCGCCGACATAGATCGTGTCGCCCTCACGCAACGTCCGTTGCGCGCCGTTGCTGCCGCCGGAGGCGACGACCTCGCCGCGTACGCGCAGAACTGTCGCAAAGCGCTTGCCCGGATCGGGGTTGGCGGCCGCAGTCTCGGCCGCCGCCGCCGACTGGATCGGCAACGAGCCGCCCACGAGGATGCAGAAAATCCCGATGCCGAACTTGATGGCACCCAGCCTTGCGCGACTCAACGACAGATTCATGCTGCGCCCCTGCTCTTTCTTGAAAAATGGAGAATCATGGTGTGGCGCCATTGAAGCACACTCACCGGCAATCAGCTAGTGCGGGCCGCGACCAACAGGGTCATTTCGCGAACCGTGCCAGATCGTCGGCTGTGTTTATGTTGCTGAAGGCCGCGGCTTCGTCGCTGAAATCCACTTCAACGACTTTCAGCGCGGCGTGCCACAGACCCACCCGGCGTTCGCCTGCCGCGAGGAACGCATCGAGTTGCGGTAGCAGTTCGCGTCGCAGCAGGCAGAAGGCCCGATGCGCCCGGCCGCCGGCGCAGGCCACGGCAAGTTCGGCCTGCTCCGCCACCAGCGCATGATGAAGGCGCGCGACCAGATCGTCGGGCAGGAAAGGCGAGTCGCAGGGCGCCGTCACCAGCAGCGTCGTCGTCGCTTGCGCCAGTGCCGCTTGCAGCCCGGCCAGCGGCCCGGCAAAACCGCCAAGCCGGTCGGGCAGCACGGGATGGCCGAACCCGGCATAGCGCGGCAGGTTCTGGTTGGCGCTGATGAGCACGCCGCCCACCTGCGGCGTAAGCCGGTCGAGGACCCACTTCACCAGCGGGCGCCCGTCAAGTTCCTGCAGGCCCTTGTCGACGCCGCCCATGCGTCGTCCCTGGCCGCCCGCGAGGATGAGGCCGGTGATCTGCTCTTTCATCTTTTTACCAGGTTCCAGACCATGGCCACGCCATCCAGCAGCAGGTCACCGATGTCGGCGTCGGGCCTGCCGCCGCGTTCGCGCTGGCGCCGGTTGCGCTCGCGTTCGCTGAGCAGGATGGCCTCGGCCAGGGCCGCGGGATCGGGCGGCGCGGCGCTTTTCACCGCGGCCTGGTGGTAGCCGGCCAGCGCCTGCTCGACCGCCTGCGGGTCGAGAATGGCGATCGGTGCCTGGCAATGCCCGCAGGCGCTTTCCTTGCGGATGTCGACTGGCGCACCGCAGCCCGTGCAGCGCACCGTGCCGATGCGGGCCTTGAGTTCGTTGATCTCGGCGCCGTTGAGCTGGCGCACGAAGCCCTTTTCGATCATGAACTGGGAAAAGGTGATGAAGCGGCCGTGTTGTCCGCAGCGCATGTAGTTGAACAGTCCGCTCTTGACGCGATCCTGCGAGTGGATCATGCGTTCGGTACAGCGCGGGCAGCGCAGCGGCTTCGCCAGTGGCAGCCGCTGGTCGTCGCGGTGCTCGTGGATCAGTTTGAACAGGTCGATCACGCCGTCCGGGGCGAGCTGGAGGCTTTCGTATTCGTCGAACCAGAGGCCCTGGCAGGGGAAGCACAAATCGAGCTCGACCGCGCCGCCGGTCTTGCGTGCGAAGCGATGCGCCGACATCGGCGCCCGGCAGGACGGGCAGGTGGCTTGGGCATCCATGAGGCGGAGAATACCAGCGTCGGTGGTGCGCTGTCCGTGCCAGCCGGAAGCTTCTAGCAGCGCGGCGATAGCCCGGCCTCCCACGCCAGCATGGCCGCCTTGCGATTGCGCCCCCAGCGGTAGTCGCCGATTTCGCCGGACTCGCGGATGACGCGGTGACAGGGAATCAGGTAGGCGATGCGGTTGGCGGCGAGGGCGCTGCCCACCGCGCGCTGCGCGCTCGGCACACCGGCGGCGTCGGCCAGCCGACCGTAGGAAACCACGGCCGACGGCTCGACGCCGATCAGCGCTTCCCAGACCTTGATCTGGAAGTTGGTGCCGCGCAGCAGCAGGTGCAGGCGCGTGCGACCCGGCTGGCGCCGGTCGCCAAAGATGCGTCCGGCGACACGTGCGGCTTCGGCATGGCGCCCCACCAGCTTCGCTCCCGGCCACAGTGCGGCAAGCTCGGCAATGTCGGCGGCGGGATCGCTGCCGCCGAAGGCCAGATGGCAAATGCCGCGCGCGGTCCAGCCGATCAATGCCTCGCCGAAGGGCGTTGCGGCGCGGCCGAAGGCAACTTCGACCCCGTGTCCGCCGGCCTTGATTTCGCCGGGCGTCATGGCTTCGCAGGTGACCATCAGGTCGTGCAGCCGCCCGCCGCCTGAAAGCCCTGCTGCCGAGGAAACCGAAAGCACATCGCCGCGTTCACGCAGCGCCTGTTTTGCGTATTGCTTGGTCAGGTACTGGAGAAAGCGTTTGGGTGAAATGCCGGCCCAGGCCGCGAACACCCGTTGCAGGTGGTGCTCGCTCAGATGCACGGCGTCGGCAATCTCCGCCAGGGAGGGCTGCCGGCGCGCATTGGCGCAGATGTAGTCGATGGCGCGGGCGACGGTGGCATAGTGCCGCGCGGAATCGCCAGGGATCCGCGAAGGCGGGACAGCATTGGTGCGGGTAATATTCATGTCGGCGTGCGGTAGTGTTTACGGTGCCAGTTTCATCGTATCGGGAGCGGGCCGACAACCCGATTCTTGCGCTCTTGCCACCCTGCGCGCGAGGCGGACTCAATACACCAGCGTCGCCCACCCCGGATCGAGAGCGCGCGCGACGAAGGCGCTGGCGGCCGCGGTGCCGGCGTATTCAGGGATCAGCGCCTCGTCCGTGCCGACCAGCGCGCCCATGGCCATGGCGCAGGCCCGCAGTTCCACGCCCAGGTTGGTGGCCTGGCGCATCATCTGATAGATCGAGGTGTCGACGCCCGGCCAGGGCCGCAGAGCGTCGGCGACGCCAGCCACCAGCAGGCGCACGGTGGGGCCGGCGAAATGGATTTCCACCTCGCAGTCGAAAGCGGCCGCCGCTGCGGCGTGCACGAAGGGCGTGGCGCACAATTGCGGTCGTTCCGCCGTGGCCGCCCACAACAGGATTGCGAGCTTCTTGCGATGTTCGCTCACAGGAACTCCGCTGCGGGTTCGATGCGCCGCACATGAGCGCGATAGCTCACCGCGTCTACCAGCGAACTGCGCTCGGTTTCCCAGGCCGTGGGCCGGCCGCGCACCATCCAGCCGGTGTCGTAGGGGTCGCGATTGATGACAGCGGGCCGCTCTTCGGCGGCCTCATTGGCTTCCAGCAGCACGAAGGAGACCGGCGCATGCACGGCGAGCACCGTCTTGGCGCACTCGACCGTGCCGAGGCCGCGCTCCCGCTCCACCTCGGCACCCTTGGGCTTGCCGGTGAAGGCGATGATCTCGCCGGCCAGGAAAATGCCGAACGCTGTGGCGCCGATCACGACTTCGTCGCCCTCACGACGCAGCCAGGTGTCGCTGGCTGCGTCGTAGAGCAGGCCATCGGGTACGGCACCGCGGAAAGCAAGGCGGCCCATCGACTCCGTCAGTAGCGACCGCCCGCAGGCGCGCTTGAACTGATCACGCCGCAGGCCACGCGCTTGCCGGAATTGCCGGCCGGCTGGGACTTGTAGTCGTCGGGATCGGCGTGGATTACCACGCTGCGCTTGAGGATGCCTGCCGGACCTTCGGTCAGCGACATCATGTCCAGCTCGGCGGAAAGCGTGGCATTGCCGTAACTGTCGGCGACCAGGTTCGGCATGTCGCCGGCATGACGCTCGCTGCCGCCATGGTGGCCGTGTGCGCGGCCCGCCGGGTTGAAGTGTCCCTTGGCGCTGCTGGCGTCCGCTGCGCTGCAGTCGCCGGCCTCATGCACGTGGAAGCCGTGTTCGCCCGGTGTCAGGCCGGCGACGCGGGCTTCGACGCGGACCTTCTGGCCGACGGCCTTGAACGCCACGGTACCGCTGACCTTGCTGCCGGAGCGGGCTTCGAGCGTGGCATCGGCGCGTGGACCAGCCGTGTCCATGCCGGCGCAGGCGCCGAGCAGTGCGGTCAGGGAGGCGAGACAAACGAGGCGCGTGTTGCGGTGAAAGTGGTTGGACATTTTCATGGGGCATCTCCTGTCGTTGGGTTGGCGGAAAAGAGCGGGAGTCGAACCCACCAGGGACCGCATGGCGACCCCTCCCGGTTTTGAAGACCGGGCGCCCCACCGGGGAACGTTCTTTTCCGTTGATCTTCTAGTTATTCAGCCATGCCTGGCTTGCCCCGCTGTCGCGCAGCAGATGCTCGTCACGCACGCGACGAGTGTAGCCGATGCGGTCGAAGAATTCGAGGATATGGATCGCCACCTTGCGCCCGCCGCCGATGCGGTCGCGCAGGTCGGCGGCGCGCGCGGCGCCCATTTCCGCATTGAGCGCGGCGACATGAGCGGCAAGATGCGCCACGGCATCGGCCGTGAAGTAATGATCGTGGGCCACCGGGTAAAGCTCGCCGGCGCGTGCGACGCGGCGGAACAACTGGCGCACGACGTCTTCGGCGGTGCCCGAGGCATTGGCCACGTCGCGTACGCGCGGCGGGCCGAATGGCTGCGCATCGAGCAGCGGCTTCAACACGACAAACAGGTCGCGGTCGCCGGCGGCCAGGCTGGCCTGGTGCTCCGGCAGGTGCAGCCAGGCGCGCGATGCTGCGATGCGGCCAGCCGCAAGCAGTTCGGCGACCAGTGCATCGAAGGCGGCGCGGGTCAGTGTCGGCAGCGTCAGGCGGCGCAGGCGTTCGCGCTCGACGCCGACCATGTCCGGTGCGCGCTGGTGCTCGGCGGCCAATGCCGTGAGCAGCCGGTTGTTCAGCGCCTGCCAGGCCGCGACGGCAAAGCCGCTCTGTTCCCCGCCGCCGCGCACCACGCGCAAGCCGGCGGCTTGCCACAAGGCGGTGGCGACATCGTCGGCGAGGTTCCAGTTGGCAGCGAAGTGGTCGAGGTCGATGCCCGCAGCGGATTGTTCCGCCAGCAGGCGCAGGCTGCCGGCAGGATCGTCGTCGCGCAGCGCGGCGAGCAGGGCCAGTCGCGCCGGGCTGCGCTTGTGGCGCGAGGGCGGGAAGCAGTCGAGCACACGGCCGCCGGCTATCGTGTATCGCGCCGATGCGTCGCGCAGCACGAAGCGGTCGCCGCGCACGGCGAGGGTTTCGCGGTCGAGCAGAATCTCGGCCAGCGCGGTCTCTCCTGCCGCGGCTTCCGCGCAGTCGAGCAGCGCGACGCGGCCGGTGATGTCGGCGGCGCCGAGATGCACATGCACTGGCGTCCAGTGCTTCAGCGCACCCTGTGTCGCTGGCACCTGCAATTCGGCCTGGAAGCGAAGCAGCGGTCGCGCCGCCGCAGGATCGACCAGCCACATG
>JAIOPW010000173.1 GCA_021413665.1 Rhodocyclales bacterium
GCTTCCGGCATGGCTTCGGCGGCGCCATTGGCGTAGCGGTAGAAGCCGCGGCCGGTCTTGCGTCCCAGCAGTCCGCCGGCCAGCCGTTGTGCGGCGAGCGCGGAGGGCCGGTAGCGCGGCTCCTGATAGTACTGGTGGTAAATCGATTCCATCACCGGCTGCGACACATCGAGGCCGGTGAGATCCATCAGTTCGAAGGGTCCCATGCGAAAGCCGGCGGCCTCGCGCATGATGCGGTCGACCGCGGTGAAGTCGGTGACGCCCTCGCCGAGGATGCGCAAGGCTTCCGTGACAAAGCCGCGCCCCGCGTGGTTGACGATGAAGCCCGGCGTGTCGCGGGCGGCGACCGCGGTGTGGCCCATGCGCCGTCCGAGCGCGAGCAGCGCCTCGGCCACCCAGGGTGCGGTGAGCAGGCCGTCGATGACTTCGACGATCTTCATCAGCGGCACCGGATTGAAGAAGTGGAAGCCGACGACGCGCTCCGGCCGCTTGCAGGCGGCGGCGATCGACGTCACCGAGAGCGACGAGGTATTGGTGGCGAGGATGCAGTCGGCGGCGACGATGTCCTCCAGTTGCTGGAACAGCGTCCTTTTTACATCGAGGTTCTCGACGATCGCCTCGACGACGACGTGCGCCGATGCCAGTTCATCGAGCCGCGCGACGACTTCCAGCCTGGCCGTGGCGACGGCCAGCTCCTCGGCCGAGATCTTGCCCTTGTCGGCCAGCTTGCCCAGCGTGCCGGTCACCGTCTCGCGCGCGTTGTTCGCGGCGCCGTGCAGGGCGTCGAACAGCAGCACGCGGATGCCGGCCTGGGCGGCAATCTGGGCGATGCCGCGGCCCATGGCGCCGGTGCCGACGATGCCGATACAAAGCGAAGGTGACTGGATGTCGACGGGCATGGGGCTTCTCCTGGGGGCAGGGCCTGCCCCGCCAGCGTGAATGGGGGTGATGCGGCTTGCTGCTCAGCGACCTACCAGAGCTTCCACCATGGCGTGCTGCGGTCGAGGCCGCGTACGTAATACTCGCTCTTGGGAAAGTTGCGGCGCATGACGCGCTCGGCGTCGTCGCGCAGGTCGTTCATGCCGAGCAGGTCGTAGGCCTTGATCATGATGAACAGGGCTTCCTCGTTGGCCGGCGCGTCGGGATAGGTCTTGACCGCGGTCTGCGCGCGGTTAACCGCGGCGACATAGGCTTCGCGCTTCATGTAGTAGCGCGCGACATGCACCTCGTGGGAGGCCATGGCATTGACCAGGTACTTCATGCGCGCGGTGGCATCCGGCGTGTAACGGCTTTCGGGATACTTGCCGACCAGCGCCTTGAAGGCGTCGAAGGAATCGCGGGCCGCCTTGGGGTCGCGTTCGGTGAGGTCCTGCAGGCTGACGTAGCCGAGCAGGCCGAGATCCTCGTTGAAGTTGGCGAGGCCCTTCAGATAGTAGGCGTAGTCGACGTTGGGATGGTTCGGATGGAGGCGGATGAAGCGGTCGCAGGCGGCGATGGCGGAGGCCGGTTCCTGCTGGCGGAAATAGGCATAGGCGACTTCAAGCTGCGCCTGCTGCGCGTAGCGGCCATAGGGAAAACGGGCCTCGAGCTTTTCGAAATACTTGATGGCCTTGTCGTAGGCGCCTTCGGCCATCGCATCCTTGGCTTCGGCATAGAGCTTGTTCGGCGTCCAGCCCGCGGTTTCGTCGCTCACATCGGGCAGCAGGCCGCAGCCGCCGAGCAGGGTGGCACCGAGACAGGCGCCGATGACCGCGATGGGCGCGAGCGCCCTGAGGAATGCCGCTACACTACGCATGGTGAAAACCTCGCATCAATATCCGCCCGATTATAGCCCAAGCCCCGCCCCCGCCCGGGGCCTGGAAGTCCCCGCGGCATGCGCCGGTTGGCGGCTGGACGCGACATTGGCCAAGTTGTTTCCCGAGCACTCGCGCAGTCGCTTGCAGGGCTGGCTCAAGCAGGAGTTGATCCTTCTCGATGGCGCCGCGGCCGAAGGCAAGCGCAAGGTCTATGGCGGCGAAAGAATCCAGTTCGATGCCGCCGCCGTTACCTGTCCGCGAAGCGGAATTCCAGGTACGCAGGGCGCGCCGGCGCCGACTCTCGAGAGCGCGGCCGAGGACATCGCGCTGAACGTCGTTTTCGAGGACGAGCACCTGATCGTGATCGACAAGCCGGCTGGCCTGGTGGTGCATCCGGGCAACGGCAACGCCTCGGGCACGATGTTGAACGGACTGCTGCATCATGCGCCGCAACTGGCGGGAATCCCGCGCGCCGGCATCGTGCATCGCCTCGACAAGGACACCAGCGGGCTGCTGGTCGTGGCCAAGACGCTGACGGCGCAGACCGACCTGGTGCGGCAGATGCAGGCGCGCACGGTGAAGAAATCCACGCTGCTCGAATGCCGGCTGGAGACGGGGCGCACGCACCAGATTCGCGTCCATCTGGCGTCGATCAAGCATCCCCTTGCCGGCGATGCGGTGTACGGAAAAAGCCGCAGCGGCGATGCGCGGCTCGATGCCTTTCCGCGCCAGGCGCTGCACGCGTGGCGACTCGCCTTGATCCATCCCGCCAGCGGTGTCGAGATGGCCTGGGAAGCGCCGCTGCCGGAGGACTTCGCCAACTTGCTGGCAGCACTGCGTGGCTAGTTTCATTGTTCCCGACTGGGCGGCACCGGCGGGCGTGCGCGCCCTGTCGACGACGCGTCGTGGCGGCGTCAGTCATGCGCCGTGGCGCGGCTTCAACCTTGGCGACCATGTCGGCGACGACCCCCGTGCGGTGGCGGCGAACCGCGCGCTGCTGCGCCGCGAACTGCCGGCCGAGCCGCTGTGGCTGACGCAGGTGCATGGCACCCGTTGCGTCGACGCCGCAACGGCGGCTCCCGGCGCCGAGGCGGATGCGAGCGTTACGCGACAGCGCGGCGTGGTGTGTGCGGTGCTTGCCGCGGATTGCCTGCCGGTGCTGCTTTGCGATGAGCGGGCGAGCGTGGTCGGCATCGCCCATGGAGGCTGGCGCGGGCTGGCGGCGGGGGTGCTCGAGGCGACCGTGGCGGCGATGGGCGAGCCGGGCGAACGCCTCATGGCCTGGCTCGGGCCGGCAATCGGGCCGCAGG
>JAIOPW010000537.1 GCA_021413665.1 Rhodocyclales bacterium
GAGTCCAACGAAGCCTTTGCCGCCCAGTCGCTGACCGTGGCCAAGGTGCTCGGCCTCGATCCGAAGAAGACCAACCCCAATGGCGGCGCGATCGCCATCGGCCACCCGATCGGCGCGTCCGGCGCGGTGATCATCACCAAGGCCGTCTACGAAGCCAGGCGCGTCGGCAGCAAGTACTGCCTCGCCACCATGTGCATCGGCGGCGGCCAGGGCATCACCACCATCTGGGAACTGATCTGACCGGATCGGGTTTCGCTCGGAAAGAAAGCCCGGCCTGGCCGGGTTTTCTTTTTTCCGCTCACCGCAAAGCCCGACGGCCGGGCTTGAAATGCCCTTCGATGCAAGGCAGGATGAAGCGAACATCATGAGTCCGTTCCCGTCATGAAGCTCCCATCGCAATTCGAGCCCGATGCCTTGGGCGATTCGCAAGTGACGGCCGTCACGGCGGGGCAGTTTCTCGCGGTCGCCGCGTTCGCTGTGGCCTGCCTCGGTTTCCACTGGTTCGGCGAGGAGGGCTGGGTGCCGTTGCTCGACAGCGCCAACCTCGCGCTGCACGAGGCCGGACATCCGCTGGTGGGCATCTTCAGCGCACGGGCCACGGTCTATGGCGGCACCCTGTTCCAGCTCATCTTCCCGCTGCTGACGGCCTTGCACTTCCGGCGCGCCGGGAATCCGGCCGGCGTCGCCGGCGCCCTGGTCTGGCTCGGCGAGAACCTGTTCAACGTCGCCCGCTACATGGCCGACGCGCGCGCGCAGGAACTGCCCCTGGTCGGCAACGGCGACCACGACTGGACCGAGATTTTCAGCCGCTGGCATGTCCTCCACCTCGACGGCCGCATCGCCGGCATCACGCGCGGCATCGGCCTGATCCTGATGGCGGTTGCGCTGGTCTGGCTCTACCGCCGCTGGCGGGAGTCGCTCGCGAGCGTGTGACTTTGGCGGCGTTGGCGAAATGACCGCATCACTGCCTGGCCCGCTTGGAACTCATGTCGCAGGTCTTTGCCAAGGCCGAGGTGCGCATGCACATGGGACTGAAGGTCCTCCTGAGTGCAGGCATACGGTATGGCCGCAATGAGTTCATGCTCGGTTCGGCGACCGTCTTTGCCCCTCCGCGCGGCTTGGGTGCGGTGCCAATCGTGGCTCGGCTGTCCGCTGCGACTTGAATGAAGGTGTTCAGATAGTTCATGGGCGGAAGACGTGGCTCGAGGAGAATTCGATACCGGGCCTTTTAGCGCGCCGACTCCACTCGCGCAAGGATGAGCGGCATGAGGGCGAACAGCGCGAGCATGGCCAGGTAGACGCCGCCCGACACCGGATCGCGGCTGGCGATGTAATCGGCGATCGATTGATCCTGAAGGACCACTGCCAGCACGACCTCGGCCGCGAGGGAAAGGCCCAGCGCAAGCAACCCGGCAGCCAGGCGAACCGGTGTGCGGGGCGGCAGCGCGTACTTCCTGGCGATGAAGCGTGCGCCCAGCAGGATGACAACGAACATGAAGGGCATTTCGATCAGTTCCGCCACGCGTTCGCCGAGGCGGGGCACGAGAAAGGGCACGCGGAAGGCCCCCATGACGAAGCCCGCGCCGAGGACGATCGCAAAGTAGGCAATACCGGCTTTGATCGTGCTGTTCATGTCGGGGGCGGGCCTGGTGCAATCATGGATCAGCCGTCGGCCTTGAATCCATCGTGGAAAGCGATGATGCCGCGCGGCGTAGGCCCGTCGAAAGACAGGGCGAAGAAAACTTCCGGCGGCACTCCTTCGAGTACCAGTTCCGGCAAATTCCTGAACCCGAACTTCCGGTAGTAATCCGGATGCCCGACAAGGCAGCAGCCCCGGGCGTTCATGTCTTTCAGCCGTGACAGACCTTCCTGGATCAGGGCTTTGCCGACGCCCTGCCGCTGGTACTCCGGCAACACCGAAACAGGTCCCAGGCCGTACCAGTTTCGGGTGCCGTCCGAAATGGTCACTGGAGAGAAGGCGATATGCCCGATCACGCGGCCATCCGCTTCGGCGACCTGCGAAATCGTGAGTGCCCTGGCAGCGCGCAGTGCCGCGACGATGAACTGCTCGGTGTGATTACTGATCGCCAGTGTCCTGAATGCGGCGACGGTCACCTCGGTGATTGCGCTCACATCAGCGTCGGTTTCGCTTCTGATGGTGACTCTCAAATTCATGAGTTTCTTATTTCCCTGCTTTCGGGGCTGGCGATCAGTATGGGCCGACCTGGGTATGTGTCGAAGCATAAGGCAGGCCCTGAAAGGCATTCGACGCCGGTCCCATTAGCTGTAGCTACCAGAAAGTCGGCGCCGTCAGGCCCCGGCGGCTTCCTTCTCCTGTAGCGCGCGCCACATCACTGTGCCGGTGGCGGACTTGGGCAGGGTGTCGACGAATTCGACGATGCGCGGCGACTTGTAGGCGGCCATGTTCTGGCGCGCCCAGTCGATGATGTCCTGCTCGCTGACCGCGCCGCGCCGGGCTTCCTTGATCACGACGATGGCCTTGACGGTCTCGCCGCGGTGCGGGTCCTTCGCGCCGATCACGCAGGCTTCCTGGATCGCGGGGTGCTCGTACATCAACGCTTCGACCTCGGCCGGCCAGACTTTGAAGCCGGAGGCGTTGATCATGCGTTTCAGTCGGTCGACCATGAAGAAGTAGCCGTCCTCATCGACCCGGCCCAAGTCGCCGGTGCGGAACCAGCTCTTGCCGTTGAGTTCGACGAAGGCGTTGCGCGTGGCTTCCGGGTTGTTCCAGTAGCCCTTGAACACCTGCGGCCCGCGCGTGAGGATTTCGCCAACCTCGTTGGGCGGCAGTTCGGCGAAGCTGTTCGGATCCACCACCATGGATTCGACGTCGAAGATCGGAATGCCGAGGCACTGCTTCCTGGCGCGGTCAGGCGGGTTGATGTGGGAGGGGGCGATGGTCTCCGACAGCCCGTAGCCCTCGACGTAGGTGATGCCCATGTCGAGCAGCTTCTGCGCGATGGCCTCCGGCATCGCCGCGCCGCCGCCGCTCATGCGCGTGATCGAGCTGAGGTCGTAGTTGCCCAGGTTGGGGTTCATCAGGAAGTCGATGATCATGGTCGGGATCGCGGTCCACGAGGTGACGCCGTAGCGCGCGATGCATTGCGCGGCGGCTTCGCGGTCCCAGCGCGGCAGCAACACCACGGTGGCGCCGGACTGCAGCGGGCCGCTCATGCTGCCTTGCATGCCGGTGACATGGAAGAAGGGCAGTACCGCCAGATACACGGCGTCTTGCTGGATGCCGAACCACTGGTAGCCGGCCATCAGGGTGTGCTGTGCCGTGCGGTGGCTGTGCATGCAGCCCTTGGGGTGGCCAGTAGTGCCCGAGGTGTAGGGCATCACGCAGAGATCATCGGAGCCGACCGAGATGGGGCCGGGGCGGATGTTCGCCGCGAGCGCCTCGCTCCACAGCGTGATGCCCTGCTCGCCGAGGTCCTGGCGCGGTGCCTTGACGAAGTCGGGTACCTTGAGGTCGGTCTCCGCCTTCAGGTAGTCCGAGTAGGCGGCGACCAGGATGCGGTCGAGGCCCTGCTCCGGTGCCTTGCCCAGCAGCGGCTTCATCTGCGGATGGATGTCCTGTGCCACGATGGCCACCCTGGCGCCGCTGTCCTTGACATAGTGGCGCAGCTCGGTCGTCATGTTCATCGGGTTCACCGGCACCACCACGGCGTTGGCGCGCAGGATGCCGTAATAGGCCAGCACGAACTGCGGGCTGTTCTGCATGTAGAGCAGTACGCGGTCGCCCTGCTTCACGCCGCCTTGGTGCTGCAGCCAGCCGGCGATGCGCTCGGCCTCGTCCTTGAATTCCGCGAACGTGATTTTCGTGTCGTAGAACACCAGGTAGGGCTTGTCCGGGTAGCGGCGTGCCGAGACCTCGACGTTGTAGAACAGGTCGGTCTCCGGCACCGTCATGTTTCGTGGCAGGCCCTTGGGCCAGTGGGCGAAGTGGCGGTCGGACATCGGTCGGGCTCCGTGCGTGTTACTTGCCGAGGTACCGGCCCAGTTCTTGTTTCGCGATCGCGTTGCGATGCACTTCGTCGGGACCGTCGGCGAAGCGCAGGGTGCGCGAGTTGGCGTAGGCATCGGCAAGGAACACGTCGTCGCAGACGCCCATCGCGCCGTGCACCTGCATGGCCCAGTCGATCACTTGGCAGGCCATGTTGGGGGCCACCACCTTGATCATGGCGATTTCCTGCCTGGCCACCTTGTTGCCGGCGGTGTCCATCTTCCAGGCGGCGTTGAGCGTCAGCAGGCGGGCCTGGTCGATCAGCATGCGGGCATTGGCGATGCGCTCGCGCGTCACGCCCTGGTCGGCCACCGGCTTGTGGAAGGCGACGCGCTTGAGGGCGCGCTTGCACATTGCTTCGAGGGCGCGCTCGGCGACGCCGATCAGGCGCATGCAGTGGTGGATGCGGCCCGGGCCGAGGCGGCCCTGGGCGATCTCGAAGCCGCGCCCTTCGCCGAGCAGGATGTTGGAGGCGGGAACCCGCACGTCCTTGAAATCGATTTCGCCGTGGCCGTGCGGTGCGTGGTCGTAGCCGAACACGGTCAGCGCGCGCATCATGGTCACGCCCGGGGTGTCCATCGGCACCAGCACCATCGACTGCTGGTTGTGGCGGCTGGCGTTCTCGGGGTCGGTCTTGCCCATGAAGATGAGGATCTTGCAGCGCGGATCGGGCGCGCCCGAGGTCCACCACTTGCGGCCGTTGATGATGTATTCGTCGCCCTTGCGGTCTATGCGCGCCTCGATGTTGGTGGCGTCGCTCGATGCCACGCCCGGTTCGGTCATGGCGAAGCCGGAGCGGATCTTGCCTTCGAGCAGCGGCACCAGCCACTCTTCCTGTTGCGCCGGCGAGCCGTAGCGCACCAGCACTTCCATGTTGCCGGTGTTGGGCGCGTCGCAGTTGAAGGCTTCCGGCGCGAAGTGCGAGGAGCGGCCCATGATCTCGCACAGCGGTGCGTATTCGAGGTTGGTCAGGCCCGCGCCGTACTTCGACTCGGGCAGGAACAGGTTCCACAGGCCGGCGGCGCGCGCCTTCTCCTTCATGTCCTCCATGATCTTCGTCGGCACCCAGGCGTTGCCCTTGGCGCGGTTGGCCTCGATCTCGTCATGGAATGCCCTCTCGTTCGGATAGATGTTCTGATCCATGAAGGCATTGAGCCGCTTCTGCAGGTCCTTGACCTTGGGGGAGTATTCGAAGTCCATGGTGTTTCCTCGGGTGATGTGTTTAACGTGAAATAGCACGTTCGGAGCGACTGGTGATAGTCGAGCGATGCGAGCGGACTGGCATCCCCGCCCTGGGGCGGGGATGGGGGTGGGGGGCCTTCAATTTGCTTTTCGCGTGTTTCATTTTCGGCGGGTGGCGCTCGGTGCAGTGAGCGTTAATGATTTGCCAGAAGACGCTCGACCTGGCGCCAGGCTTCTTCGGCCAGCGGGCGGGCGCGCTTGCCGGTTTCGATGGCTTCGGCGCTCGAGGCGTTGCCCTGCA
>JAIOPW010000174.1 GCA_021413665.1 Rhodocyclales bacterium
GCCATGCGGTAGGCGACCACCGGCAGGCCGCTGGCCAGTGCTTCGAGCGTGACATTGCCGTAGGTCTCCGTCATGCTCGGAAACAGGAAAAGGTCGGCCGAGGCGTAGTGGGTGGCGAGGTCTTCGCCGTGGCGCATGCCGGCGAAGATGTGCTGCGGATGCGCCTTTTCCAGCTTTCTGCGCAGGGGACCGTCGCCGACCAGCAGCAGGCGGGCGCGGGGCGCGTAGCGGTGGATCGCCTCGAAGGTGGAAAGCACCAGCGAAAGGTTCTTTTCCGGCGCCAGCCGACCGACGTGAGCGACCACCAGATCGTCACCGGCGGCATTCCACGAGCTGCGCAGGGCGTCACTGCGGCGTGCCGGATTGAAAAGCCGGGTATCGACGCCGCGCGCGACGACGCGAACTCCGCGGTAGCCGCGACGGACCAGGTCGACGCCCAACTGGTGCGAGGGCACCAGGGTCATGCGGCTGCGGTTGTGGAGCCGTCGCAGGTGAAGCGCGACGAGGTTCTCCAGCCAGGCGAAGCCGTAGTGCCGGCTGTAGGCGTGGAAATTGGTGTGGAACTCGGATACCACCGGAATGCCAAGCTCGCGCGCGGCGCCGATGGCAGAGGCGCCCAGCGGCCCTTCGGTAACTACCTGGACCACGTCCGGCCGCTCGGCACGCCACTGGCGGCACAACAGGCGCGCCGCCGGAAGGCCGAACTTGAGGCCGGCGTAACCCGGTATCGGCAGGCCGCGCACCAGGGTGGTCGTTTCCATGGCGCTGGCCGCGGGCATGTCTTCGGCATGCTGGCGCGGTCGTGTGAGGCTGACGCGATGGCCGCGCTGAAGGAGGCCCTGCACCATGCGGCCAAGGGTCATCGCGACGCCATTGACCTCCGGCGGGTAGGTTTCGGTGACGATCGCGATATGCAGCGGGGTGTTCATGGCGGGCTCAGGGGAGCAGGACCAGCGACCAGGTGACCAGCACGTTGATCAGGGCGATCAGAACCGCAGCGCTGCCGATGTCCTTGGCGCGTTTGGACAACTTGTGCCGGTCCAGCGAGATGCGGTCGATGGCGGCCTCGATGGCTGAATTGAGCAGTTCGACGATCAGCACCAGTAGTACGCTGCCTATCATCACCGCCTTGCCCATTCCCGATACCGGCAGCACCAGCGCGACCGGAATCAGCAGTGCCGCGAGCAGGCTTTCCTGGCGGAAGGCATCTTCGTTGACGTAGGCGGCGTGCAGGCCGGACAGCGAATAGTTGAAAGCATTCCAGATCCGGCGTATCCCCGTCTGGCCCTTGAAGGGACTTTCTTCGACGACGGGTTCAGTGTTCATCGGCCGGCGGGCAGTGGCTGCGAGCAATCGACGGAAGCGGGGGCGCGCACCAGTTCGCGATACAGCTCTGCAAGCCGGGCGCCCTGGGTCGCCGCATCCCACTCGCGGGCGAAGGCGATGGCAGCATCGGCCATCGCGGCCAGGGTGGCGGGGCGATCGAGCAGGGCCACCAGTTGGCCGGCAAATTCTTCCGGCGTGTCGGCGGCGGGCACCGCACCGCGGCGCGGTGCGATGATTTCCGCCGCGCCCAGTGCTGGTATGGCGAGCACCGGCAGGCCGATGGCCATGGCTTCGAGCAGGACCAGGCCCTGGGTTTCGGTGTGCGAGGCGAAGGTGAATACGTCGGCGGCGGCGTAGCAGTCGCGCAGGCCGCCGTCGCGGGGCAAATAGCCGACGAAACGGACGTGGTCCTCGAGGCGCAGGGCCTCGGCCTGGCGACGCAGCGCGGGCAATGCCGGCCCCTCGCCGGCGATCACCAGCATCAGGCGGGGATGCTGCCGGATGGCGATGCCGATCATTTCGAGCAGGAAGCCGATGTTCTTCTCGAAGGCGGCGCGGCCGACGAAGAGTGCAACCTGGCGCTCGGGACCGATGTCCCAGGCCCGGCGGAAGCGGATGCCGTTGCCGGGCACGAACTGGCTTTCCGGCAGGCCGGTGGGGATCACCCGCAACGGCGCGCTGACGCCGTAGTCGCGCAGGGTGGCCGCCATCGGCTGCGACGGCACGACCACGGCGTCGAGCGCATTGCACTGGTGCCGGGCCAGCGCGCGAGCGGCGTAACGCAAGGCGCTTTTCGGCAGGAAGCGGATGTAGTGGAACAGGTATTCCTCGAAGTGCGTGTGGTAGGTGGCGATGCAGGGGATGCCGCGTGCGCGGGCCAGGCGCAGGCCGGCGTAGTGCGCGGCAAACGGCGTCTGCACATGCACCACATGAAAGTCGGTGCCGGCGAGACGGCGATCAAGGTCGGCGAGCGAGGTCCAGCGCATCAGGCGGTCCTCGGGATCGAAGGGCACGGTGCGCGAGGGCAGGCGGACGGTATCCGCCACGGCTTCGGTGGCGCTGTCCGCCTGTCCGTAATCGGGCGCCACCACGGTGACCCGCACGCCGAGATCCGCCAGCGTGCGGCGAAAGGTCAGGATCGAGGTGGAGACGCCGTTGATGCGCGGGAAATAGACATCGCTCAGCATCAGCACATGCAGCGGCCGGAAAGCGTGCCCGGCGAAGACGCCGCGCCCGTCGCGCAGGCCGAGTTCCTGCGCCAGTGCCGGAACGCTCATGCCGCGACCGGCTCCGCGGGCTTCATGAAGTGACGCATGTAGCGGGGATTCATGCGCGACATCGGCAGCAGCATCAGCAGGTCGGCGGTGTTGAAGTCCGGGTCCCAGGCCGGTTCGCCGCAGACCCAGGCACCGACGCGCAGGTAGCCCTTGATCAGTGGCGGCACCAGCGCCGGCTGGCCGGTGGCGAGCCGCTCGAAGGGCAGGCCATGCAGCGGGAAGGCGCGGTATTCGGCCGGTGCCATGTGGGCGGCATCCATCTGGGAAAACAGGTTGGCGGCATTGTGGCCGCCGTCGGCCATGCCGATCGAGGCGCACCCCATCAGGTACTCGTAATTGTTGCTCACCATGTATTCGGCCAGGCCAGCCCAGAGCAGGGTGATGACGGCGCCGCTGCGATGGTCGGGATGGATGCACGAGCGGCCGACCTCGACCATGCGGCTGCGCAGGTTCTGCAGCCGGTTGATGTAGAACTCGCTCTCCGAGTAGTAGCCGCCGACGCGGCGTGCCGCGTCGGGCGACAGGATGCGGTAGGTACCGACGATGCGGTCGGCATGGCTCTCGCGCACGATCAGGTGCTCGCAATGCGGATCGTAGTGGTCGATGTCATGACCCGGCAGCCGTGTCTTGACATGGGCGCCGAGTTCTTCGACGAATACCTTGTAGCGCAGGCGCTGCGCTTCGCGAACTTCCTCTTCGCTGCGCGCCAGCGCAACGCTGTAGCCGGTTTTCTCATGGCTTGCGGCGGTTTCGATCAGATGTTCTTGCATGGCGTTCTCCTTTGCTCTCGTGGGTTCGCCTGCATTTTCAAAAGCGCTGGTTACTGCCTGATTGCCGCTTCGTTACGGAGAGGTTGCTCAGGGTCATGAAACGGGTTTACCCCTCTGTTCCGGGGATCGGAGCTCCGGCATCGCGGCGCCGGGATGGCATCGTGCGCGTGCGCCAGTGCCGTGGCGACGGCCTGGTGGGCGCGGTGGGCAAGGTGGCGACGATCCGGCAGCGGTGGCGTGAAACTGCCGGCCAGGCTCACGTGAGCGACCAGGCCGGTGGTTTGCAGGACGGCAATCAGGCAGTCCGTCAGGCTGATGTCACCTATGTAGGCCGGCACTTCCGAACGGCTGCCGTCGGCCCGGTGATAGCTCAGGGCGACGGCATGCACCGGCACGGCGGCGTCGATCGCGCTCTGGAACAATGCGGCATGGAAGGGTAGCGGCGGACCGCCGGCCGTGGTGGTGCCTTCGGGGAAGATCGCCAGCCGCCTGCCGGCACCCAGCGCTTCCAGCATCTGCCCATGAGTGGCGCGACCTCGCTCTTGGCGACGAAGGAGGAGGGGAGCAGGGCGTTGATGACGAAGATGTCGATGAAGGAGATATGGTTGCAGACCAGCAGGCCGGCGCCGATCGAAGCAAGGTATTCGCCAGCCGGCTCGACGCGAATCCCCAGCAACCATAGAAGCTGACGCGACCAGGCGCGTTTCAGGTGCTGCCGTCGCGACTCCCCGGCAAGGCGGAACAGCAGGGCTGTCTGAATCGCGCCGAACAAGAGGTGACAGCCCACCAGCAGCAGGCGGAGATGGGCGGAAATGGCTCGCATTCGCCGAGCCTAGGTGCGGCTTGTTACATGCACGTGACTCCATCCGGCAAAAAGCTCCGTCCGGCAGCCAATTTCACGGCGCTGTAACAATCGCTACCTAAACTGCGGTCTTCTATTTCCCACCGCACAAAGGAGTTTGTTGATGAAATCCCTGAAGGTTGCTGCTGTTGTCGCCGGCGCTTTCGTCTCGGCGAGCGTTTATGCCCAGGCCCTGGTCAAGATCGACGGCTCTTCGACCGTCTATCCGATTACCGAGGCGGTGGCTGAAGAATTCCAGAAAATGAAGAAGAACGCCGTCAAGGTGACGGTGGGTATTTCCGGCACGGGCGGCGGTTTCAAGAAGTTCTGCCGTGGCGAGACCGACATCTCCGACGCCTCGCGCCCGATCCTGAAGAAGGAAATGGAAGACTGCGCCAAGGCCGGCATCAAGTATGTCGAACTGCCGGTGGCTTTCGACGCGCTGACCGTGGTGGTGCATCCGAAGAACACCTGGATCAATCAAATGACGGTCGCCGAGCTCAAGAAGATGTGGGAGCCGGCCGCCCAAGGCAAGATCACCAAGTGGAACCAGGTCAATCCGGCCTGGCCCGATGCGCCGCTCAAGCTTTTCGGCGCCGGCGCCGATTCCGGTACCTTCGATTACTTCACCGAGGCCATCAACGGCAAGTCCAAGTCCAGCCGCGGCGACTTCACCGCCTCGGAAGACGACAACGTGCTGGTGCAGGGCGTTTCGCGCGACAACAACGCGCTGGGCTTCTTCGGTTTCGCTTACTACGACGAGAACAAGGGCAAGCTGAAGGCCGTGCCGATCGTCAATCCCAAGGGCAAGGCCGTGACCCCGTCGATCGACGCCGTGATGGCCGGTGAATATGAGCCGCTGGCACGTCCGATCTTCATCTACGTCAGTGCCAAGTCGATGGACAAGCCCGAGGTCAAGGAGTTCGTCGAGTTCTACCTCAAGCACGGCGGCAAGCTGGCCAAGGAAGTCAAGTACGTGCCCCTGGGCGAAGCCGACTACAAGCACGCGATGGACAATTTCAGCAAGAAGAAGACCGGTACCGGATTTGGCGGCGTCGCCGAAGTCGGCGTCAAGGTCTCGGATCTGTTGAAACGCAATCCGGTAGAGTAATACGCCGTTACTGTCAGGACGGTCGTCGCCGATCGGGCGGCGACCGTCTTGCCGGCGGCACGACCACAGGATCGTCTGCCGATTTTGAATCGAATATTTTCGGAAGCCCGTAATGAGCGCAAGCGCATCCATGCCTTCCCGCCCCGGGGCAGCGTCCCTCGGCAGTGGCGTCAGCGACCGGCTGAGCAAGAAGGCGTCGCGTCACGTCAAGGAACGGATCATCGAGGCTCTGCTGTTCAGTGCCGCGGCGTTCTCGGTGTTTGTCACGGTCGCCATCGTCTACGTGCTGGTCAAGGAATCCTGGGTATTCTTTGAAACGGTGCCGCTATCCGATTTCCTGTTCGACACGCAATGGACGCCGCTGTTCGACGATGCCCACTATGGCATCATGGTGCTGCTCTCCGGTACCCTGACCAGTTCCGCCGTGGCTTTGGTAGTGGCGATTCCGCTGGGCACCATCATTGCCCTTTACCTGTCAGAATTCGCCGGTTTCAAGGTGCGCGAGATCGCCAAGCCTTTCCTCGAACTGCTGGGCGGCGTGCCGACCATCGTCTATGGCTACTTCGCCCTGACGTTTTTGACGCCCATACTGCAAAGAATCTATCCCGACCTGCCCGGCTTCAACCTGTTGTCGGCCGGCCTGGTGATGGGCATCATGATCATCCCTTACGTCGCCTCGCTCTCGGAAGACGCCATGCGCGCGGTGCCGATGTCGCTGCGCGAAGGCTCCTACGCCATGGGCGCGACGCGCCTGCAGACCGCACTCTGGGTGGTGACACCGGCGGCGACTTCCGGCATTGCCTCGGCCTACATCCTCGGCATTTCGCGCGCTGTCGGCGAGACGATGATTCTTGCCGTGGCGGCCGGCATGCAGCCCAACCTGACCTTCAATCCGGCCGAACCGGGTGCGACCATTACTTCCTACATCGTGCAAGTGGCGCTGGGCGACCTGCCGCACGGCTCGATCGGCTACCAGACGATTTTCGCCGCCGGCCTGACGCTGCTGCTGATGACCCTGGCCTTCAACCTGCTCGGCTACTGGCTGCGCAAGCGTTTCCGCGAGGTGTATTGATGAACAACTTTTCCCCCAGCCCCTTTTCCAGGAAAACGAAGTTTCAGTGCAGGCTAACGCCGGCGGTATCGGCATTAAGCGTAGCGGCCGAAACTGAAAGGGGTGATTCTGGCTCGCTTCACTCGCAGGTCCGTGGAGGGTCTGCCTTGGGGCGGCCCGGCGGCAGACCATGAAAGCAGCCGATATCGACGCCATTCGCGCCATCATCACGCGGGCCAAGCGCTGGGACCTGTTCTTCTCCCTGCTCGGCATCCTGTCGCTGATGGTCGGCGTGCTGACCTTCACCGTGCTCTTCGTCGACATGGCGATTCAGGGTGTGCCGCGACTGAATCTGGATTTCTTCACCTCCTTTCCTTCGCGCAAAGCGGCCAATGCGGGCATTCTTTCGGCCTGGGTCGGCACTGTCCTGGTCATGGTCCTTACCGCTTTGGCGGCCGTGCCGCTGGGGGTTGCGGCCGGCGTCTATCTCGAAGAGTACGCACCGAAGAACTGGATCACGGACATCATCGAGATCAACATCAGCAACCTGGCCGGCATCCCGTCGATCGTCTACGGCCTGCTCGCACTCGGTCTGTTCGTGTATTACTTCGGCTTCGGCCAGAGCATTCTTTCCGCCGGCCTGACGCTGGCGCTGCTGATCCTGCCGGTGATCATCGTCGCCACGCGGGAAGCCATCCGCGCCATTCCGCAGTCCATACACGAGGGTTCCTATGCCTGCGGCGCCACCACCTGGCAGACCGTCAGCGACCATATCCTGCCGTATTCCTCGGCAGGGATACTCACCGGAGTCATTATCGGCATGGCCCGTGCCATCGGCGAGACCGCGCCGATCATCACCATCGGTGCGTTGACCTTCATCGCCTTCCTGCCGCCGGCGCCCTTCACCGGCGAGCCGCCGGCGGGTCTCTTTGACTGGATCTTCGCACCATTTACGGTGATGCCGATCCAGATGTTCAACTGGACTTCGCGGCCGGAAGCGGCCTTTACCGTCAATGCGGCGGCGGCCGGCTTCGTCCTTGTATTCATGACCCTGGCCATGAATGGCCTGGCCATCTACGTGCGCTATCGTTTGCGCAAAAACATCAAGTGGTGAACTCCATGCAAATACCCAGCACCGGATTGGAGGCGGGCGTCGAGGGCGCCGTGCTCAAGGCCGATGTACGCGACCTCGACTTTTACTACGGCGCCTTCCACGCGCTGAAAAGGGTTTCCATGCCGATCCATGACCACATGGTGACGGCACTGATCGGGCCCTCCGGCTGCGGCAAGTCCACGCTGCTGCGCTGCTTCAATCGCATGCACGACCTGTATCCGGGGAACCGCTACGACGGCGGCGGTATCGTGCTCTATCCGGACAACACCAACCTGTTGGCGCCGGAGGTCGATCCGATCGAGGTGCGCATGCGCATCAGCATGGTGTTCCAGAAACCCAACCCGTTCCCGAAGTCGATCTACGAGAACGTTGCCTACAGCCTGCGCGTGCGCGGCATGCGCAACAAGAACGAGCTTGACGACCGGGTCGAATCGGCACTGAAGGGCGCCGCCCTGTGGAACGAGGTCAGCAACCGCCTCAACGAACTTGGCGCCAATCTTTCGGGTGGGCAGCAACAGCGCCTGTGCATCGCCCGTGCCCTGGCATCCGATCCCGAGATCATCCTGTTCGACGAGCCGACGTCGGCCCTCGATCCGATCGCCACCGCCAGCATCGAGGAACTGATCATCGAGCTGAAGGAAAAGGTCACCATCCTCATCGTCACCCACAACATGCAGCAGGCGGCGCGCATATCGGATTACACCGCCTATATGTACCTCGGCGAGATGGTCGAGTTCGGCGTCACAGACCAAGTCTTCATCAAGCCGCAGAAGAAGGCGACGGAAGACTACATCACGGGCAGGTTCGGCTGAACCTGCACCGTGTTGTGGCGGCGCGTCCAACACGAGCGCGGCAAAGTCCAAGAGTCGGCGGTGGCAACGCCCCGAAGGCAGTCCCGTGGTGGGCTGCGGCGCTGTTCAAGGCGCCAGATCGGGACGGGGAGCAACCGGGCCTGTCATCGGGCGAAAAGCGGCTGCGGCGATCTCGCCGGCCAGCGGTCGTGCGACCCGGAGCATGACGTTCAGCAGCTCCTGCGCAATCAGTTCGCGCAGGGGCACGAGCAATCGGGGCAGGCGCACCGAGCGGCTCAGGGACCGGGTTTCGTCGGCATACAGCCGGAACAGCTCATACAGCAGTTGTTCGAGTTCTTCCCTCGAAAAGTTGGCATGCATTGCAGCGCGCAGGCGGCGCTGGCGGTGTTCAATGTCCAACATTTGCCGGGTGGCATCGTAGAGCAGCTTCATGCGTCGCGCGCGGATCGGTGTGATTTCGTCGTAGCGAATCACGATTTCCACCGGAAAAGCGCCAACGCGGGCGAGAAAGCCACGGTCGATTTCCCTGGTCGCCTGCAACAGTTCCGCCAGGACCGCACTCCAGTCGGCGTGCTCGTTTGCCGCCGATTCGCGGGCGCGGAGGATGACCAGCGTGTCCTTGCGCACTTCCTTGATGACGTTGAGCGTCAGCACCGGTTCCAGGTGGGGAAGGGCCAGGCGCAGTGGCAGCGCGGCGCGCAGTGCGGTGGTGGTGCGCTGGCTGTAGGCATTCAATATCCGGCCGTTGATCCGGGCGAGTGACCGCGCCTGCTTCACTTCGCTGGCGACCCGTTCAGGGTGCGGATGCTTCCGGCGGCTTCGCTGCGCGATGGAAGCCAAGCATGCCCTGGAACACGGTGTCCACCTTGACCTCGACATAGCCGAGTTCACGCAGCAGGATCGACAGCTCCTCTGCAGTGTAGAAGAGTTCCAGCGCGTCGAGGAAGTACTGTTTGGCCTTGACCGCCGCCGGCCCGCTGCCGACTATCAGACCGGTCAGGCCAAGGCAGCCGCGCAGGTAGGTGTAGTAGAGGTTCTTCACGATCGGATTGCGCGGGCGCAGCATGTCGGAATGGTGGAAATGCCCGCCAGGCTTCAAGACGCGAAGGATCTCGCTGAATACCTCGCGCACGCGCAGATGGCGTGAGGCGAACTGCAGCGTGACGACGTCAAAGTGGTTGTCGGGAAAGGGCAGGCTGTGCACGTCGCCGATGGTGCTCTTGATCTGGAAGCCTTGGGCCGCGGCACGCTGCTGGCC
>JAIOPW010000564.1 GCA_021413665.1 Rhodocyclales bacterium
GCAACCGGGTTCGATGGTCAGGACCATTCCGGGCAGCAGCGGCGCCCAATGCTCACCTTCCTTGTATTCGCCAGCGTCGTGCACGTCCTTGCCCAGCCAATGGCTGGTGCGGTGCATGTAGAAGCGCTTGTAGCTTTCGGATTCGATCACCGCATCCAGCGATCCCGACAGCAGCTTGAGGTCGATCATGCCCTGGGCCAGTACTTTCAGCGCCGCCTCGTGCGGGTCGGCGAAGGTGGCGCCGGGGTGCACTGCCGCAATTGCCGCCGTCTGTGCGTCAAGCACCATGTCGTAGACGTCAGCCTGCGGTCCGCTGAAGCGGCCATTGACCGGAAAGCTGCGCGTGATGTCGGAGGCGTAGCCGCCGAGTTCGCCGCCGGCATCGATCAGCAGCAGGTCGCCGTCGCGCAGGACCTGGTCGTTTCCGACGTAATGCAGCACGCAGGCATTCGGGCCGCCTGCGACGATGGAGGTGTAGGCCGGATATTCGCAGCCCTGGCGACGGAATTCGTGTAGTAGCTCGGCCTCGACTTCATATTCGAAGCGGCCGGGCGTGGTGAAGCGCATGGCTCGCATGTGGGCGGCCGACGAAATCTCAGCGGCGCGACGCATGGTGGCGATTTCGGTCGGATCCTTGATTAGCCGCATCGCATCGAGTTCGGCGCGAACGTCGCGGATCGTCGCCGGCGCCCGTTTGCCGGTGCGAGCCTCGGCGCGCACAGCGTTCAGGGCGGCGGCGATGCGCTGGTCCCAGGCAGCATCGTGGCCGATCGAGAACCATAGTGCGGGCTGGTTGGCGAGCAGTTCGGGCAGCTTGGCTTCCAGTTCGCCGATGGCATGCGCCGCATCGAAGCCGAACAGCTCGCGCGCTCCTTCCGGACCGTGGCGGAAGCCGTCCCAGATTTCGCGTTCGAGATTCTTCTCGCGACAGAACAGGATGGATTGCGGCGGCGTGTCGCCGCTACCGACGATAATGACCAGTACCGCTTCGGGCTCGGTAAAGCCCGTCAGGTACTGAAAATAACTGTCGGCACGATAGGGATAATGCGTGTCGCGATTGCGTGGCTGCTCGTTCGCCGTATGAACCAGCGCGATGCCGCCGCCACCGCGCGTCATGCGTTCGACCAGGGAGAGTCGGCGCTGGTGATACGGCGCGAAAGTGGTTTGCTGCCGGTCCGGTGCGGTTTCCATCAATCGATTATATGTCCCCGTGCCCCTGCATCGGGGACGGTGCCTTGCACGCCGGGGCTTCCGCTTCGCGGGCCGGCGTCCCCTCGCGGGATAGCGACCGGAGCTGGCTGTCCAGCTCACGCAGGCGCTCGGGGGTGCCGACATCCACCCAGCGCCCCGCATGCACTTCTCCGGACACGCGCGCCTCGGCCATCGCATTGCGCAATAACGGCGCCAGTTTGGCCGCTTGCCCGCGCCGAATTCCGGCAAAGACCTGCGGGCGATAAATGCCGATGCCGGAGAAGGTGTGGAGCGCTTCATGGCTTCCGGCAATCGCCGCGGCTTCGGCGCCGACCCGTCCTGCACATAGCGGGAAGTCGCCTTGCGGGTGGTGCTGCGGATTCGGCACCAGTACCAGGTGGGCGAGGTCGCCAGGCCGCAGGGCATCCCTGGCGCGCGCCATATCCCAGTCGCAGTAGATATCGCCGTTGATAACCAGAAAGGGGTCGTCATGTCCCAGTAGCGGCAGCGCATTGGCGATCCCGCCCGCAGTTTCGAGTGCGCCTTCAGGTTCCGGCGAAAAACGGATCGACAGGCCCCAGCGCCCCCCATCGCCCAATGTCGCCTCGATCTGGTTGCCGAGGTGGGCGTGGTTGATCACGATGTCGTGTATGCCGGCCAGCGCCAGCCGCTCCAGGTGCCAGACGATGAGCGGTTTGCCGCCTGCCGGCAGCAACGGCTTGGGTGTGTGATCGGTGAGGGGGCGCATGCGTTCGCCGCGGCCTGCGGCGAGAATCATCGCCTTCATTGGGCGTGGGCCCAATGAAGGCGATGATTCTCACCATTCGCGAGCAGGCATTGGCCTTCCCCCCGACCCCCTCCTCGAGGGAGGCGACGACTCGTCAGGGTTCGCGCCAGGCGCGAACCTTGTTGGCTATGCACCCCGCTTCCCGACATCGCCTGCATTCATCGTGTAGCCAAGCACGGTGACCTTGTCCTCGACGCGGTCGAGCAGCTTGCGCAGCGGCGAGAGTTCGCTGTAGCGTTCGCAGGCCTTGCGCAGGTAGCGCGCCACCAGGGGCAGGTCCTTGAGGTAACCGTCCTTGCCGTCGCGGTGGTACAGCCGCGCAAAGATCCCCAGAACTTTTACGTGGCGTTGCACGCCCATCCATTCGTAGTCGCGGAAGAACTCGCCGAAATCGACGGCGACCGGCAGACCTGCCTTGCGCGCCTGTTCCCAGTAGCGAACCAGCCAGTCGAGTGCAAGGTCTTCCTCCCATTCGACGTAGGCATCCTTGAGCAGCGACGCCATGTCGTAGCTGATCGGGCCATACACGGCATCCTGAAAATCGATGATGCCCGGATTGCCGGCGGAGGAGGGTGGAACGAACATCAGATTGCGCGAGTGGTAGTCGCGATGGACGAAGACTTTCGGCTCGGCCAGGTTTACTGCCAGGATGCGATCGAACACGGCTTCCAGCGACTGCTTGTCGTTCTCGGAGAGCATCATCCGGTGGTGCTTTTCCAGATACCACTGCGGGAACAGGTCGAGCTCGCGGCGCAGCAGGGTCTGGTCATACTCTGGCAGAGCTCCCGGGCGACTCGCCCGCTGGATCCTGATCAATGCAGCTATTGCATCGGCGTATAGCATCGAAGCATTGTCCGCATCCAGCGCTTGCAGATAGGTCGTATTGCCGAGGTCCGAGAGCAGCAGGAATCCGCGTTCGAGGTCTTGTGCCAGCACTTCCGGGACATGAGCGCCGGCGTCCTGAAACAGCGTCTGTACGGCCAGCCAGGGCCGGCAGTCCTCGTTGGCGGGTGGCGCGTCCATGACGATGCGTGTCGCACCGTCATCCAGCGTGACGCGAAAATAGCGACGGAAGCTGGCATCGGCGGAAGCCGGCGCCAGGGTGAAACTGCGACCCGGCCACAAGGCGGCAAGCCATGTGGTGATTTGCTTCTGGCGTTCCATATCGAAGATGTGCGGGATGCGGGGGAAAGGCGCAAAAGCTTTGTCGGAGAGCGCGTTCCGCGGGCATGAAGTGTTAGAATTCGCGATTCTAGCATCGGCCGGCAGAGGCCTCTCCCGCGTGCGGTACGCGCGGTTTGCGTCTGCGATTTTCCGTCGCCGCTGCGCCAACTCACCGATACGGCATGTCTCAATCGCATCGCGGACAACTCGGCCCCGTCTCACTGCTTGTCCTGCTGGCGCTACCCGCAGGCTCGGTAGCGGCGGAACCGCTGCCGCCCGTGCGCATCAATCCTGCCCTGCTCGGCGCCGGCACACCGCCGCCACCCGCGGCACCTGCCGCAATCGAAGGCGTGGTCGCAGCGCAGCCGGCAACGTCTGCGCCCGTGAAGCTCGAGCCGGTGCCGACGGCACCCGTCGAGCCGCCTTTGCCGCAGACCAAAGCCGCACCCGCACCCGGCACGCGGCCGGCTGCGAAGGCGGCCCGCGCCACGGCAGCGCCTGTCGCTGCCCCCGCTGCAGCACGCACCCCCGTGCGGGCCCCGCCGCCGCGGCAAGTTCCCGTGCCGCCCGCCCCAGCCACCGAAGCGCCGCGCCGTCCCGAGGAACCGCAGGCAGTGCCGCCGCAGCAAGCGGTGCCGCTGGTGACAGACATTCAGAAACCGCAGGAGCCGCCGCAGGTTGCAGAACGTCCCGCATTGCCGCCGCTCTACTCGGCCCATGTCGCCGCGGGGGAACTGCCGGCGCCCGCGCTGCAGCCGAGCGCAGGCGTGATGCCCCATCTCAAGCGCGCCGGCGAGACGCTGCCGACCTTCATCACG
>JAIOPW010000508.1 GCA_021413665.1 Rhodocyclales bacterium
TTCCTTCAGCGGCCGGTCGAAGAAGGGCTCGCAGACGGAGCGGATCGACGCTTCGAACTCATCGACGCGAGTGCCCTTCGGCGCCCAGCCCGACTCGATGTGCGCCTCGGCGACACGCTTGTAGTCGCGGCGGAAGAAGGCGAGGAAGTTCTGCGCCAGGTAGTTCTTGTCGATGTCGGACAGGGTGCCGACGATGCCGAAGTCGAGCGCGATGTAGCTGCCCTTGCGCGGGCCCTCGGTGGCGACGAAGATGTTGCCCGGATGCATGTCGGCGTGGAAGAAGCCGTCGCGGAAGACCTGCGTGAAAAAGATTTCGACGCCGGCGCGGGCCAGGCGCGGGATATCGACGCCTTTCTCGCGCAGCGTGTCGATCTGGGAGATCGTCGTGCCGTGCATGCGTTCCATGACCATCACGCTTTGCGTGCACCAGTCCCAATGCACCTCGGGCAGGATCAAGAGGTCGGAACCCTCGAAGTTGCGCCGCAACTGCGAGCAGTTGGCGGCCTCGCGCATCAGGTCCAGTTCATAGTGCAGGTACTTGTCGAACTCCGCCACCACTTCGCGCGGCTTGAGCCGGCGGCCGTCGGCCCAGAGGGTTTCCAGCAGGCTTGCGGCGACTTGCAGCAGGGCGATGTCGTGTTCGATCACCGGCTGGATGCCGGGGCGCAGGATCTTCACCGCAACTTCGCGGCCATCCGGCAGCACCGCGAAATGCACCTGTGCGACCGAGGCCGAGGCGACAGGTTCGCGATCGAAAGAGGCGAAGATACGATCCACCGGTTTGCCGTAGGCCTTCTCCAGTTCGGCCATGGCCAGCTCGGACGGGAACGGCGGCACGCGATCCTGCAGCTTCGCCAGTTCGTCCGCGATATCGAGCGGCATCAGGTCGCGCCGGGTCGACAACAACTGCCCGAACTTGACGAAGATCGGCCCGAGGTCTTCCAGCGCCTGACGCAGGCGCACCGCGCGCGGCGCCGACAGGTCGCGCCAGAACATCAGGCGCTGCACGGCGACCAGCAGGCGAGCCCAGAAACCGCGTTCGAGCTCGTGGTCGACGATCAGCTTGTCGAGGCCGTAGAGGTAGGCAACGCGGGCAATGCGTATAAGGCGGAAGATGCGCACGGAGGGCTGGGGGGAGGCTAAACGAAGTTTCAGTGGCGGCTAACGTCGGCATTATCGACGTTAAGCGCGGCGGCCGTAACTAAAACGGGAAGTATAATTCACGAACTATGAAAGACCGGGAAAGACCCCGCGTACACTTGATATGACAGCCTCCAGCGTACCCGCCGGCGCCTCCGGCGCTTCCCTTGACGTCCGCCGGCATCTCACCGGGCTGCTGCGTGCCGCACTGGACAGCGTGGCACCCGGGCACGGCGATGCCGAAATCATTCTCGAGCGCCCCAAACAGGCCAGTCATGGAGACTTTGCCAGCAATCTGGCGATGCAGCTGGCGCGCGAGCTGAAAACCAATCCGCGCCAGATCGCCGAACGGCTGGTGCGCGAATTGCCTTCGTCGCCCGCCGTGACCAAGGTCGAAATCGCCGGTGCCGGTTTCATCAACTTCACCCTGAC
>JAIOPW010000041.1 GCA_021413665.1 Rhodocyclales bacterium
GAATACCTCGCGCACGCGCAGATGGCGTGAGGCGAACTGCAGCGTGACGACGTCAAAGTGGTTGTCGGGAAAGGGCAGGCTGTGCACGTCGCCGATGGTGCTCTTGATCTGGAAGCCTTGGGCCGCGGCACGCTGCTGGCCCACGGTCTGCATCGCGGCGCTGCGATCCATGGCATGCACATCCAGCGTGGGTTCCCGCTTCAGCAACGCAATGCCGATGGCGTTGGTACCGGCACAGACGTCGAGCACCTTCTGCTTCGGCTTCAGGTCCACCAGTTGCATGAAGCGCCGCAGGAAGTTGCCGAACTGCCCGAGAGCGGCGATGTTGTTGGCGCGGTCATAGTAGGGCGCAACGTCGGCGAAGACGTCGTTCAGGTCATTGCTCCAGACATCGCCGAGGCGTGCTTCGCGTACGGCCTCGCGTAAAGCCAGCGGGGGTGGTGCCATTGGTCTTGTCTTTCCCTAAAAATGAATCGTCGGCCTAAATTCGCAAAAGAAATATCGCGGACGCGAGGCTGCCGACTATCGCCGCGACATAAAGCACCGTTGCAACCAGCGTGTCGGCGCGCAGGCCAAAATCGAAGCAGGTACAGCGCAGACGGTGGGCGGAACTCCACAGCGACAGGGCGACCACGCCGAAGATGATCAGCTTGCCGAGGCCGCTGGCGGCGAAGGCGTGCATTCGTTCGTAGCCGAGCCCCGCCGGAACATGGCCCAGTGCGGTCATCAAGGTGAGCAGGACGATCACCGGAATGAAGAAGGCGATCACCGTACCGCCGGCGGCGAAGGGGAACCAGACGACGGGTTTATGCGACTTGGCCATGGTCAGAACACTCCCGCAAGATAGAGGATGGCCAGGGAGAGCACCGCCCACGCGACATAGTGCGCACCCGAAATTACGCTGCCGGGCACGAAGTCCTCGCCGATCTGTACCGGCATGGCCTTTTGCGTGGCGTTGAACCAGGTGGCGGCGTGATACACCGCGGCGACCAGCGCCAGAAATTGAAACATGATTGAAGCCGGGGTGCGCAGAGCCTGCAGGAAGCCTTCCCACGCGGCCGGGCCGGCGGCGAGGCGTTGCAGTCCGACCACCAGCAGCACGCAGTAGGCGCCGACGAAAATGCTGGTGATCTCGCGTGACATGTAACGCAGGTAGCGTGGCTGGCGGAAATACCAGGTGGTCGGCGGACATTCGCGAACCAGGGGTCTGCGGCTCATGATTTTCCTCCCGGAATCAGGTGCTCGACGATCCAGTCGATCGAACTGGTGATCTTCAACTGTTGCAGCGCACCCGCTGGATCGACGTGGGCGGGGCAGACTTCGGAACAGGCGCCGACGAAGGTGCAGGTCCACACCCCTTCATGGGTGGCGACCACCTCCTGGCGCTCCTTGCGGCCGCCGTCGCGCGAATCCAGGTTGTAGCGGTGTGCCATGGTCAGCGCCGCCGGGCCGATGAACTCCGGCTCCAGTCCGTATTCCGGGCAGGCGGCGTAGCACAGCATGCAGTTGATGCACATCGAATACTGGCGGAACTTCATCAGTTGCGCCGGCGTCTGCTTGTACTCGCCCTCGCTGATCGGCTTCTTCTCTTTCGGAATGACGTAGGGCTTGACGCGCTTGAGCTTTTCCATGAAATCGTCGGGCGCGGTCACCAGGTCGCGTTCGATCGGGAAGTGCGCCAGCGGCTCGACCCGGATCACCCCTTCGTAACTGCGCAGAAAGGCATGGCAGGACAGCTTCGGCTCGCCGTTGATCATCATGCCGCAACTGCCGCAGACGGCCATGTGGCAGGACCAGCGGTAGTTGAGCGTCGGGTCGATGTCGGCCTTGACCTTGTTCAGGGCGTCGAGCACCACCCACTCTTCCTGGCACATCACTTCATAGCGCTGGAAGTGGGCCTCGGTGTCGGTGTCCGGGTTGTAGCGCAGGACTTCGAGCTGGACCAGGCGTTCTTTCAGTGGCGTCATTTGTGGTCTCCCGAATAGTCGCGCACGCCCGGCGGCGATTTGGTGATGACCACGTCGAGGTAATCGACGCGCGGGACATCCAGGCCTTGGTGGTAGACCATCGTGTGGCATAGATAATTCTTGTCGTCGCGCTCGACGTAATCGAGGCGCTGGTGTGCGCCGCGCGATTCCTTGCGGGCCAGGGCGCCGACCGTCACGGCTTCGGCGCAGTCGAGCATGGAGCCGAGTTCGAGCACCTGGAACAGGTCGGTGTTGAAGACGCTGCTCTTGTCGGTGAGTTTCACACGCTGGTAGCGCTGGCGCAGTTCGTGGATCATTGCAACGCCTTCCTGAAGGCCGGCCTCGGTGCGGTAAATGCCGACGTTTTTTTCCATGG
>JAIOPW010000509.1 GCA_021413665.1 Rhodocyclales bacterium
TCCGGCGTTGCGATCACGATATCGAAGTTCATGTTGCCGGCCTTGACGTCGGCCGCCAGATCGTCGAAGCCAACGATATCCGCACCGGCAGCGCGGGCCGCCTCCGCCTTTTCGCCCTGGGCGAACACGGCGACACGAACGGTCTTGCCGGTACCGGACGGCAGCACGACCGAACCACGCACCAGCTGATCGGACTTCTTGGCATCGACGCCCAGATTGACGGAAACATCGATTGACTCGTCGAACTTTGCGGTCGCGCATTCCTTCACCAGGCTCAGCGCATCGCCGATCGTATAGGCCTTATTGCGGTCAACCTTGGCCATTACGGCCCGGACCCGCTTGGATGCTTTTGCCATGATTACAGACCCTCCACGGTGATGCCCATGCTGCGAGCGGAACCCGCAATGGTGCGCACGGCCGCTTCAAGATCGGCTGCCGTCAAATCTTTCATTTTCGCCTTGGCGATGTCCTCGGCCTGGGCCTTGGTGATGGAGCCAACCTTGTCGGTATGCGGCTTCGGCGAACCCTTGGTAATGCCGGCAGCCTTCTTGATCAGAATCGTCGCCGGCGGCGTCTTCATCACAAAGGTGAAACTCTTGTCTGCGAACGCGGTAATCACCACCGGAATCGGCAGGCCGGGCTCAAGACCTTGCGTCTGGGCGTTGAAGGCCTTGCAGAACTCCATGATGTTGAGGCCGCGCTGGCCCAGTGCCGGACCGATGGGGGGCGAGGGATTGGCCTTGCCCGCCGGCACTTGCAGCTTGATGTAACCGATTATCTTCTTTGCCACGATTGGCTCCTGTCATTAGTGAGTCGTAACGCGCGTTCGATTGCCTGTTGCAACAATCTACTTGCGCTCCTCGTTGCCGCCGAACTTCCGATGCTGGCCGCGGCGGCGCAGCCATAAAACCTTGTCAGGCCTTTTCGACCTGGGCAAATTCCAATTCAACAGGGGTCGCGCGACCAAAAATCGTCACAGAGACACGCAGACGACTTTTTTCGTAATTGACTTCCTCGACATTGCCGTTGAAGTCGGTAAACGGACCCTCCTTGATGCGAACCATCTCGCCCACCTCGAATAGAACCTTGGGCCGCGGCTTTTCGACACCGTCCTGCACCTGCTGCATGATCTTCGCGACTTCCTTTTCAGAAATCGGCGTCGGCTTGGTCGAGGTGCCGCCGACAAAGCCGGTGACCTTGGGCGTACTCTTGACCAAGTGCCAGGAATCGTCGTCCATGTCCATCTCGACCAGAACATAGCCGGGGAAGAACTTCCGCTCGGAAATGCTCTTCTGGCCGTTCTTCATTTCGATGACTTCCTCGACCGGGACCAGCACCTGGCCAAACTTGTCCTGCATCGAGGCGCGGGTAATGCGCTCGACAAGGGCGCGCTGCACCGACTTCTCGAAGCCGGAATAGGCGTGAACGACGTACCAGCGTTTTGTCATGATTTTTTCCAGCCCAGAACCAGGTCGTAGAGCACCCATTCGAGGCCCTTGTCAGTCATCCACAGCACGATCGCCATCACCAATACGAAAGCGAACACAATGCCTGTGGTCTGCACGGTTTCCTTGCGCGACGGCCAGACAACCTTCTTCGTCTCGACTACAGCTTCCTGGCTGAAGTCGAAGAAGCGGCGCCCCGGCGCGGTAAACCACGCCACGGCAATGCCCGCACCCAATCCCGCGAGCACGGACAGCACGCGCAGGATCATCGGCTGCTCAGCGAGAAGGTAGAAACCAGTCAAGCCGGCGGCCAACAACAACAGCGCCAGCATGAACTTCAGTTTATCGGCCATAAAATAGTCAGTTAACGCGCAAATGCTTCAATTCAGTGGCAGG
>JAIOPW010000510.1 GCA_021413665.1 Rhodocyclales bacterium
GAAGAAGGCCTCGTAGGGCAGCGCCGCATTGGAGAAATCCCACATGTGCGGGTGCTGCTCGTTGGCATAGCCGATGCCGGAAAAGAAGCGTCCGGCCTTGACCCCGAGCCCGTTGCCCAGGCCGATGGTCTGGATGTGGGCTTCCTCGACGCCGATCTCGTTGGCCGGCGAAATCGCCGCCAGCAGCGTGCCGCGAACATGCGGATCGATGTTGGCGGAAATAGCCAGTTCCGATTCGCCCAGGTTCCAGGCGCGGGCCTCGGGATTGAGTTCGCCGCCGGCGGGCAGCAGGCCCTGGATGCGGCGCTCGCGCCCGGCCGCACCGGTCGAATCCTGGCGCGGGTCCTGCGAGGTGTTGTTGTACATGCCGGAGAGGACCACCGAGATCTCCGGATTGAAGGCGCTGGCGACGGCCGGCTGGCGGCTGGCCTCGCGCGCCACCCGGGCCTGGCTGGCGGCGCTCTCGGCCTTTGAACCGGCGGCGACCGCCTGCTGCTCGGTATCGACGAGGCGCCTTTCCAGCGCGTTGATGCGCTGCTCGTAGGCATTCTTCATCTGCGCGATTTCCTCGCGCAGGGCTTTCAGGTCGGCATCCGCGGCCGACGCGGGCAGACTGGCCAGCACACCGACGGTGGCCAGCACAACAATAGAGGCGTGGTTCATGTTTACTCCGGAACAGATCGAAAGGCGCACGCCGCAGGCGACGCGCGTGCTGAAGCGGGATCAGTTCAAGAGCAGGGGTGGCGCGCGGCTGAGGAAGGCAAGCGATTGCTTGAAAGTCGGCGCCGGCGGGACGGCGCTGGCAACCCCGACATCTCGCACCACAAACGGCAGAGGCAGGCGGAAATCGGCGGCGGCAATGGCATCAAAGCCGAGGCAACTGACGCAGGTGGTGCAGACATGCGAAAGCGAGTGGCCCGCGCCGCGCTCCTCGTCACCGTCGTCGGCCGCAGCATGCGTCTGTGCCGAATGATGGTGCAGGCTCTCGCCGACGTGGCCGATCATGTGCGCCAGCGCCAGTTGCTGCCCGGCCAGCAACTGGACCAGCAGCCAGAGCGCCAGCAGGATGCGGCGCCGCGGGTTCATGCGCGATCCGGTGCCGAACAACCGGCGCAGGTGCCGCGCACGTCGAACTCGACTTCGCCGAGCCGGAAGCCGCGCGGCAATTTGGGCGGCGGCGGCGGTTCGGCCTTGAGGCAGAACACGCCGCCGCAACCGGTGCAACGGAAATGGATGTGGCTGGCATGCTGCCGTTGCGCGCCGGTGGCCGAGAAACGGAACACGCCGCGGGTATCCACCGCCTTCAGCGCCAGACCGTGCCCGACCAGCGAATCAAGCACGCGGTAGAGCGTGACGCGGTCGATGCCGGGCTCGCCCGCGCCGAGCTGCGACTCGAGTTCGGCATGGCACAGCGGCTGTCGCGCCGCGTGCAGCGCCTCCAGCACCCGCACGCGACCGCGCGTGACCTTGGCGCCGGCGGCGCGGATCAGGTCGGCGGGAAGCGGGGGCGGGGTTGCGCTGGCCATGGCGCCATGAAACCACAGGCCGACGCCAAATGCAACACTGTTGCATTTATGGTTTTGCTGTGGTTCAATGTCACTCGTCTGCCAGCATCCGAAATCCGCCGCCCTCCAATTCATGCAAGCCCCGCTGCTCCTCCAGATCGTCCTCGCCTGCGTGCTCGGCGGGCTCCTCAGCGTCCTCGCGGCCGCTCTGGTGATGTTCGGCCTGCCGCGCAAGTGGCTGACCTTCACCGTCAGTTTTTCGACCGGCCTGCTGCTGGCGATGGCTACGCTCCACCTGCTGCCCGAGGCGCTGGAAAGCGGGCTGACCCCGCATGAAGTGTTTTCCCTGCTGCTGGGCGGCATCCTCGCTTTCTTCCTGCTGGAAAAGTACGCGCTCTGGCGCCACTCCCACGGCGGCACCGGCGAAGCCGACCTGCACCAGGACGCGCAGCAGTGTGACGACCACACCCACAGCCATCACCACCATCACACCGGTGGCGATCAGGGCGGAACCTTCCTGATCCTGGTCGGCGACGGCTTCCACAACTTCACCGACGGCCTGCTGATCGCGGCGGCTTTCCTCGCCGATCCGGTGCTGGGCTGGAGCACCACCTTCGCCATCATCGCCCACGAAGTACCGCAGGAAGCCGGCGACTTCGCCATCCTGCTCGCCGCCGGCTGGAAGCGCAGCCGGGCGCTGTTCTGGAACGCCGCCTCCAGCCT
>JAIOPW010000558.1 GCA_021413665.1 Rhodocyclales bacterium
GGACAATTTTGAAAAGGCGCTGCGTCTGGCGCCCGGCGACCCGGAAATCAACAACAACTTCGGCTGGTTCCTCTGCCAGAACGGTCGCGAGCGGCGCTCGATCGACTTTTTCATGGCGGCAGGCAAGAACCCGCTGTACACCACGCCGACCAAGCCCTTCACCAATGCCGGCATTTGCGCCATACTCATGAAGGATGACAAGGCTGCCGAAGAATACCTGGCGATCGCACTTCGGCTCTCGCCGACCAACACCCAGGCCCTGTTCTGGCTCGCCGACATTGCCTATCGCAAAGGGCGCTACAGTGAAGCAAGGCAGTGGACCACCGACATAGAGAAAATGATGGAGCCCAGTGCCGAAGTAATCTGGCTGGCCTTGCGCATCGAGCGCAAGCTGGGTAACCGCGAGGCGGAGGCGCGGTATGCCTCGCAATTGCGTCGTCGATTCGTGGGGTCACCAGAGCAACGATTGCTGACCCAGGGGCAGTATGACTGAGGCACAAGAGACCGAACCCTTCGACACGGAATCTCCTGATTCCGCGTCAGCCGGGGCGACGGCATCTACCGCATCGTCGGAGTCCCACACTCCGGGCTCGGTGTTGCGTCGGGTGCGTGAAGCGCGCGGCCAGTCGATTGCTGACGTCGTGCAAGTGATCCGCTTCAGCGCACGCCAGATAGAGGCGCTGGAGCGGGATGACTATGCCAGCCTGCCAGGGTCCACGGCGGTGCGTGGCCTGGTGCGCAACTATGCCAAATTTCTCAAGCTCGACGCCACGCCGCTGCTGGCCCAGCTCGAGCCGGCGGTGCCGGTGCCCGAGGCGGATGTGCGGCCGCCTGCGAACATGGGTGAAGCGGAAGATCTGACGATCATCGAGCGTGTTCCACTCCGGGTGATCGCCGGCGGCACCATCGTTTTGTTGGCGGCGCTGGCGGCGTATTGGTACTCGGCCTTGCCTGGCGATGGCCTGATGACACAGCAGCCACCCAGCACGGCACCGGGTCAGCCAGGCCCATTGGCGCCTTCGGCCATTGCGCCTTTGGTTCCGCCCGATCCGGCGGTGGTCGTCGGAAACGAGCCGGCCAGTGCCGGCGTTCCATCGAGTCTGCCCACGACCGGTGGATTGCGTGTCGAATTCGATGATCGCTCATGGATCGAGATTCGCGACGCGACGCAGAAAATTGTTTTCGTCGGCGAATATCCGGCCGGCACGCGGCAGAGCATCGAGGGCAAGGCGCCCTTCCAGGTCTGGATCGGCAAGGCGTCCGGTGTGCGCCTGTTCATGGGCGAGCGAAGCATCGACCTCAAGCCGCACACGCGCGAAGAAGTCGCACGGTTCAGCCTCGAATGAGCGGGACCTCCCCAGGGTTGGCAGTGCGGCGGAACAGCCGCCTTGCCATGGTCGCGAAAGTCGGCGTTGGCGGCACGGCGCCGATCGTGATCCAGTCCATGACCAACACCGATACCGAGGATGTGTTTGCCACCTCCATGCAGGTGGCGCAACTGGCACGCGCCGG
>JAIOPW010000514.1 GCA_021413665.1 Rhodocyclales bacterium
GGGCGAAGCGGATCGCGTCGTCGGTGGCCGTATCGCAGGCATGCAGCGCGGTGACGACGTCCACCCGCGACGGTAGCAGCGCCGACTCGATGGAGTCCCCAACCGTCAGGTCGAGGAAGGACATGCGTTCGAAGTTCAGCCTCTGCGCCAGTTCGCGCGATTTTTCGACCAGTTCGGCACGCGTCTCGATGCCGATCACCCGCCCCTCTTCGCGGCCCTTGAGGAACAGGTCGTAGAGGATAAAACCGAGATACGACTTGCCGGCGCCATGGTCGACCAGCGTCAGGTCATTGCGCGTGGCCATGACCTCCGCCAGCAGCGGTTCGATGAACTGGTAAAGGTGGTAGACCTGCTTCAGCTTGCGCCGGCTATCCTGGTTGAGCTTGCCGTCGCGGGTCAGGATGTGCAGTTCCTTGAGCAGTTCGAGCGACTGCTCCGGCCTGATCTCGGGGATGCCGCTCACGAAGAGGCTCAGTCTTCAGCCGCCAGGCGGATGATGTGCTGGCCTGACTTCTCGTCGCGTTCGAGGATCAGCAGCTTGTGTTTCATGGCGTCTTCCAGCAGTTCGCCGAAGGAGCGGTAGCCGTAGTAGGACTCGCTGAAACCGGGCTTGCGCCGCTTCAGGGTCTGCTTGACCATCGAACCCCAGATCTTCTCGTCCTCGCCGCGTTCCGAGACCAGCGCCTCCACGGTTTCCACGACCAGGTCGATCGCTTCCTGCCGCTTCGGGTCCTCGGCCTTTTCCTCGCCCTTGGGCTTGGCGGTGCTGGCGGCGGGCTTTGTGGTCGCCTTGCGCTCGCCGCGCGGCTTCTTGGCCGGCAGCTCGCGCACCAGATCGTCGTAGAAAATGAACTCGTCGCAATTGGCGGCGAGCAGGTCTGAAGTGGCCGCCTTTACGCCGACCCCGATCACGCGCTTGTTGTTCTCGCGCAGCTTGGACACCAGAGGCGAGAAATCCGAATCGCCACTGATGATGACGAAGGTGTCGACATGCGACTTGGTGTAGCAGAGGTCCAGCGCATCGACCACCATGCGGATGTCCGCGGAGTTCTTGCCCGACTGGCGCACGTGGGGAATCTCGATCAGTTCGAAGGCGGCTTCGTGCATCGGCGCCTTGAACTCCTTGTAGCGCGCCCAGTCGCAGTAAGCTTTCTTGACCACGATGCTGCCCTTGAGCAGCAGGCGTTCAAGCACTTTCTTGATGTCAAACTGCGCGTACTTGGCGTCGCGCACGCCGAGGGCGACGTTCTCGAAGTCGCAGAACAGCGCCATGCTGGTGATTTCTGGGTTTCCTGCCATGATCGGGCTCCGGTAGCTTTGAGTGATAACGCGAGTTTCGCACGGACGGCCTGTCGCCGTGACACCGGCACCGACTTTCTCCGCGCTCTGCTAGCATCTGCTTACTTGATCGCGGGGTTCCATGATTCCAGTATCCGATGTTTCAGGCGTCTCTCCACACCGGTTGCAGCGCTGGTTGTGCGCCAAGCGCTATCTGTTCCTGACCGCCCCGGCCGTGCCCCTGCTACTCCCTCTCGCGGCCTGGCTTGCCTTGGCGCGCGGACACGGAGGCTGGTTGTGGCTGCCCTTTCTTGTGCTGTTCATCCTGGTGCCGTTGCTCGATACCCTGTGCGGTGAGGATCCCGCCAATCCAGGCTCGGGCGACGTTGCGACGCTGGCCGCGGACCCGTGGTACCGGCGGGTACTTTTCGCCGCCGTGGCCACGCACTGGCTCGGCGTCCTGTTCATGGCGGGCGCGATTGCCCACGGCGACTGGGCCTGGCATTCGGTTCTCGGCGCGGCGCTCGGCGCCGGCGCGATCAACGGGCTGGCGCTGCTGGTCGGCCACGAGCTCGGTCACAAGACGCGGGACCCCGTGCAAAGCGCAATGGCGCGTATCGTCCTGGCCGTCACCGGCTACGGCCATTTCAGCGTCGAGCACAACCAGGGCCACCACAAGCAGGTGTCGACGCCCGAAGATTCGGCGTCGGCACGCTACGGCGAAAGCATCTACGCCTTTGCCCGGCGCGAGATTCCGGGGGCGCTGCGTCGCGGCTGGGCACTGGAGCGCGGACGGCTGGCGGCGCTGGGCCTGCCGGCATTCTCGCCGCACAACCCGATACTGCAGTCGTGGGGTTTGACCGTCGCCGGCTTCGGCCTCGCCACGGTCTTCTGGGGCTGGAGCGCGCTTGCCTTCCTCCTGCTTGCGGCCGGCTACGGCTGGTGGCAACTGACCAGCGCGAACTATGTCGAGCATTACGGCCTGCTGCGCGAAAAGCTTGCCGACGGCCATTACGAAAGCTGCCGGCCGAAGCATTCCTGGAACAGCAACCTGCTGCTGTCCAATTTGCTGCTGTTGCACTTGCAGCGTCACTCCGACCATCACGCCTATCCCATGCGGCCTTACCAACTGCTGCGCGACTACCGCGACGTACCCCAACTGCCGCATGGCTATGCCCTGATGTTCACGGTGGCGGCGATACCCCCGCTGTGGTTTGCACTCATGAACCCGCGTGTGATGGCCTGGGCCGGCGGCGACATCAACAAGGTGAATCGCGGCCCGCTGCCCGATCCGGCCCGGTAAGCGGGAATAGAGCGGGCGAGCGGGGCATAATGCATGCCCCCATCCCGCGCTGAACCACCCCGGCATGACCGCCCCCCTCGACACACTGCGCCGCGTCTTCGGCTACCCCTCCTTCCGCGGGCCGCAGGCCGAGATCATCGACCACATGGTCGGCGGCGGCGACGCGCTGGTGCTGATGCCGACCGGCGGTGGCAAGTCCTTGTGCTACCAGATTCCGGCAATGCTGCGCACCGGCGTCGGCGTGGTGGTCTCGCCCCTGATCGCGCTGATGCAAGACCAGGTCGACGCCCTGTTGCAGGCCGGCGTGCGTGCGGCCTTCCTCAATTCATCGCAGGACTTTGCTACCGCCGCTGAAACCGAACGCCGCCTGCGCACGGACGAACTCGACCTGATCTACGTGGCGCCCGAGCGCCTGCTGACCGACCGCTTCCTGGCGCTGCTGGATCACCTGCGGGAACGCGGGCGGCTCGCCCTCTTCGCCATCGACGAAGCGCATTGTGTCTCGCAATGGGGCCACGATTTCCGTCCCGAATACATCCAGCTCTCGGCCCTGCATGAACGCTACCCGGCCGTGCCGCGCATTGCCCTGACGGCGACCGCCGACCAGTTGACGCAGCGCGAAATCATCGCCCGCCTCGGACTCGACGCGGCGCGCGTGTTCATTTCCAGCTTCGACCGGCCCAACATCCGCTACACCGTGGTCGAACGAGACAATCCGCGCCGGCAGCTGCTCGATTTCCTCGCCGGCAATCGCGGCGCCGCCGGCATCGTGTATTGCCTGTCGCGCAAGAAGGTCGACGAAACCGCGGCCTGGCTGGAGCAGCAGGGCATTGCCGCCCTGCCCTACCACGCCGGACTCGATGCCGGGACGCGCCAGCGCAACCAGCAGCGCTTCCTGCGCGAGGACGGCATCGTGATGGTGGCGACCATCGCCTTCGGCATGGGCATCGACAAGCCCGACGTGCGTTTCGTCG
>JAIOPW010000270.1 GCA_021413665.1 Rhodocyclales bacterium
CCAGGCTTCGATCGAGGGAATGCTCACTTCGGGTGCCTTGCTCATGGTTTCCGACCTCTTGCAACGATGCGGTTGACTTCCAGACGAGGAGCCATGATACTGCATCCATAATTATGAATGCAAGGCCATCGTCACATATCTTGACCGCTCCCGCCCTTTACGAACAGGTGGCCGAACGTCTGCGCAACCGCATTTTCGCGCATGAACTGGCGCCCGGAGGATGGATTGACGAGCAGGCGCTGGCCAAGGAGTACGGCATCAGCCGCACGCCGCTACGCGAAGCACTGAAAGTTCTCGCCTCTGAAGGCCTGGTTGTCCTCAAGCCGCGCCGCGGCTGTTATGTCACCGAATTGTCGGAACAGGACATCGACGAGGTCTTTCCGGTCATGGCCATGCTCGAAGGCCGCGTCGCCGAGGAGGCCGCCCGCCGCATCACCAGCGCCGACTTTGCCCGCCTCGCCGCGATCCACGATGAACTCGAACGACAGGCGGCGGCCAACGACGCCGACCGCTTCTTCGAGGCCAACCAGCGCTTCCACACCGCGCTCCAGGAAATCGCCGGCAACCGCTATCTGGCGCAACTGATCGATGACGCGCGCAAGGTCATCAAGCTCACCCGCCGCGATTCGTTGCGGCTCGAGGGTCGCCTCAAACAGTCACTCGCGGAACATCGCGAAATCCTCGAAGCCCTGCGCCTGAAAGACCCCGACCTGGCGGGAAGGCGCATGCACGGTCACCTGCTTTCAGGGCGCGCGGCACTGGCGCGACTGGCCAAGGTCTCCGACTGACGCGACCATGCATCCGGCTGGTCCGGCGGCAAACAAAGCGGAACTCCCGGACTTGATACGATGGCGGTCATGCCAACATCGAATCCGTATCCCGGGAAGCCCGTCGACCCCGGACAGCCAGAGCCCGCGCTCGAAATAGCCGGCGCCATGCCGGCATCGGACTGGCCGCGCCTGCCCGACGACACCGGGGCGCAACTGCTGGCGATGCAGTTCCAGTTCGAGCGCAGTCAGTGGTGGACGCCGCAGGCGCTGCACTCCGCCCAGGCCCGGCAGATCGACGTCCTGCTCGCCCATGCCGGAAAAACGGTGCCGTATTACCGCGAGCGCTGGCGTGCCGCCGGACTGGATCCCGACGGAATATCGGCGAACGACTTTCCCGCCCTGCCCGTCATCGAGCGCAGCGAGTTGAACGAGCACGGCGCGGAATTCGAAAGCCGGAGCTGTCCGCCACAACATGGCAAGGTCTATCAGGACACCACCTCGGGCTCCATGGGCATCCCGCTGAGATTCAAGGCGACCGACCTGCACAGCTTCTTCTGGCATGCCTTCGTAATGCGCGATCACCTCTGGCATGGCCGCGATTTCGGCGCCAAGATGGCCGTCATTCGCCACGGTGTCAGCGCAGCTTCGGGTGCTGGCAAGGCAAAAAGGCGTTCTTCTGCCATCGCTGCGTGAAATCCGGACGTTCGGCGAATATGTCACAGACGACCTTCCGGCGCTGGCGAGGGCGGTCTGGAACGTTCCGCTGATCGACGCCTACTCCTCGCAGGAGTGCGGCTATATCGCGCTGCAATGCCCTGCCGCAAGCGGTTATCACGTAATGTCGGAGAACCTGCGGGTCGAGGTGCTGAATACGGAAGGGCAGCCCTGCGCACCCGGCGAAACCGGCCGCGTGGTGGTGACCACGCTGCACAACTTCGCCATGCCGCTGATCCGCTACGCAGTGGGGGACTTCGCCGAAGTCGGCGCCGCGTGCGAATGTGGGCGCGGCCTGCCGCGACTGACCCGCATCATGGGCCGCCAGCGCAATCTGATCCGGACCCCGGACGGACGCCGTTTTTGGCCGGTATTCGGGGTGTACGCATGGATCGCCAAGGTGGCTGTCAGCCAATTGCGCGTTGTCCAGCGACGGACGGACGTGCTGGAAATGCACTACGTTCGCGCCCGCGACCTCGACCCCGAGGAGACCCGCGTTATCACCGACCACGTCCACAGAACCCTCGGCTGGCCCTTCACCCTGGACTGGCGGCGCTGCGAATTCATCCCGGCGGGACCCACCGGAAAATTCGAGGACGTGATCTGCCTGCTTCCAGACGACGAAACCTGACGTGTCGAAAGCGCACGCCCCCCCTTTAGGCACCAAAACAACAAGGTAAGGCCTTGATCATTCTGTTTTAAATGCCAACTAATTCCTGTTGATCGAAAATCTGGGAGTGTTAGTATCAGAGTATCTCGTCTTACGCGTTCGCCGCAGGGAGAAATCATGCGCTACCACGGTTCCCGTTCCATCGTCGCCAGTTCGTCCTCCTGGCTTCCCAAGTCCCGTACCAAGCTGCTTGCCTTGGCCGTCGCCACCTGTTTCGCCACAGGCTCCCACGCCCTGCCGACCGACCCGACCGTCGCCGCAGGCAGCGCGACGTTCAGCCAGACCGGCAACGTACTGAACGTCACCAACAGCAACGGCGCCGTCATCAACTGGAATACCTTCTCGATCGGCGCCGGGGAAACCACGCGCTTCATCCAGGCCTCCGCCTCCAGCTCCGTCCTCAACCGCGTCCTCAGCAACGACCCTTCGCGCATCTACGGTACGCTCACCTCCAACGGCCGTGTCTGGCTGGTGAACCCGGCCGGCATCATGGTCGGCGCAGGCGGCGTGGTCGATGTCGCCGGTTTCGTCGCCAGCACGCTCAACATCAGCAATGCCGACTTCCTCGCCGGCAGGAATTTGTTCCAGAACACGCCGGGCGCCGGCAGCGTCATCAATCAGGGCACCATTACAACGCCCTCGGGCGGCTCGGTGTACCTGATCGCGCCCAATGTCACGAATGAAGGCATCATCCACAGCCCGAATGGCGAAGTCATCCTGGCGGCCGGGCAGACCGTCAGCCTGATCGACAGCGCCACCCCCGGCGTCAGGGTGGACATCACCGGTGCAGAAGGCAATGCCACCAATCTCGGCACCATCGTCGCCGAAGCCGGCCGCATCGGCATGGCGGGCGTGCTGGTGAGGAACAGCGGCACCATCAACGCGTCTTCGGTGGTCAGTGAAGGCGGGCGGGTGTTCCTGCGCGCCACACAAACCGCCACGGTCGACGGCGCCGGACGCATCCTCTCCACCGGCACCCGGGGCGGCAGCGTCGAAGTCCTCGGCAACGAGGTGGCGGTGATCGACAACGCCAGCATCGACGTCAGCGGCACCGCAGGCGGCGGCACGATCCTGGTCGGCGGCGACTTCCAGGGCAACAACCCCGACGTGCAGAACGCGCGTTTCGCCACCTTCGGGGCTGGCGCCACGCTCAAGGCCGACGCGACGGACAACGGCAACGGCGGCAAGGTCGTCGTCTGGTCTGACGAACGCACCGAGGCGGCGGGATCGATCTCTGCACGCGGCGGCACCAGCGGCGGCAACGGCGGCTTCGTCGAGGTCTCCGGCAAGGATCGCCTGATGTTCTCGTCCTTCGTCGACACGCGCGCGCCGAAGGGACGCGTCGGCACGCTGCTGCTCGATCCTTCGGGTGTCTGCCTCTACGATTCGAACAGCGCCTTGTGTTCCGGCTACGGCGCCACCTTCGATTGGAACCTGCTCAACCTCGGCACCACCGACGTCACGATATACACCTCGGGCTCGACCGACGACATCCTGGTCGCCGAGGGATACAGCTGGGCGTCGACCTACGACCTGAGGCTGCTGGCGCATCGTCACCTCGACACCAACGGGCAGACCCTCAACAACAGCGCCGGTGGCGGCTTCCTGCTGGTCGCCGGCTGGAATGGCGATACCACCGTGCCGGGCACCACGGGCAGCGTCGGCAATATCCTTGGCGGCGGCCATTTCGTTACCAACGGAGGCGCCTTCACAGCCATGGCCGCCAACAACGTGACGCTAGGCAATATCACCACCAGCGCCACGAACAACGACGGCAGCAACGCCGGCGACATCGCCGTGACCGGCACCAGCGTCACACTCGGCAACCTCGCCGGCAATGGTGCCAACAATTGGTCCGGCGACGGCGGCAACGGCGCCACCGTCGCGATTACCGGCACCTCGATCAATATCACTGCGATTACCGCCAACGGCGGCGGTGCCGACGCTTCGTCCGCCATGGGCGGCAACGGCGGTATCGTCACCCTCAAGGGGCCGGGCGCCGCCGGCGCCGGCGCAACATCCATCGTTGTCGGCGACATCAACGCCAATGGCGGAAACGGTTCTTCCTACGGCGCCCATGGCGGTAATGGCGGCGAGGTTCGCATCACCGCGACGGCCGGCACCATCAGCGTGGGTGCGGTCAATGCCAACGGCGGTGGTGGTTACTGGGGCTACTACAGTTCCTCCTACGGCGCCGGCGGCAATGGCGGCAATGGCGGCCTGATCCGGCTCGTCGCCGGCACGTCGGTGGCGAGCCTTGGGCTTTCCGCGCGCGGCGGCGATGGTGGCGAGGGCGGCTCCGATGGCGGACTTGGCGGCCGTGGCGGCCATGGCGGCCCGATCACCATCCTGGCCGGCACGACGGCGACGGTCACCGGCTCGATCAACGCCTCCGGCGGCAACGGCGGCGACGGAGGCGAAGGCAGCACCGGCGGCAAGGGAGGCAATGGCAACACGATAAGCATCGCGGCGGGAGGCAACATATCGGTCACCGGCTCGCTCGAAGCCTACGGCGGCACTGGCGGTGCCGGAGGCGGCTATAGCGGCTATGGCGGTTATGGCGGTTATGGCGGCGACGGCAACGACGGTGGTGCCGGCGGCAGCGTATCGCTCACGTCCACTTCGGGAACGGTCACGGTTGGCGGCTCGATCAGGGTCTATGGCGGCAACGGCGGCAACGGTGGCAACGGCGGCGCCGATGGCGGTGAGGGCGGCAACGGTGGTGGCGGCGGCAATGGCGGTTTCGGCGGCGATGGTGGCGACGTCTATGTCTCCACCACCAGCGGCGCTCTTGTGTCGATCAGCGGCAACATCCAGGCTTACGGCGGCAACGGTGGTGGTGGCGGCAACGGCGGCGGCGCCGAGGGCGGCGGCGGCGATGGCGGTTTCGGCCGCGATGGCGGCAACGGCGGTACGGTCACCATCCTCGCCACAACCAGCGGGGCGGACATTACGGTCGCCGGAGCGATCCAGGCCTACGGCGGCGTTGGCGGCAATGGCGGCGACGGTGGCAGCGCATCATGGGGCCTCGGCGGCAACGGCGGCCAGGGCGGCAACGGCGGCAACAGCGGCAACGGCATAAGCACCAACGTTAAGCTCACGGCCGGCGACACGATCGCGATTGCCGGAGCAGTAGAAGCCTGGGGCGGCAACGGCGGCAACGGCGGCAACGGCGAGTCCGGCAGCACCGGGGGCAACGCGGGCGACGGAGGCTTGGGCGGCAACGGCGGCATCGTCGAGGTGGCATCGGCGGGAATCACGCTGACCGGCGCCATGACTATCGACGCCCGCGGTGGCAATGGCGGCAACGGCGGCTATGGCGGCTACAACGGCAGCAGCTACGGCATGGGCGGCAAGGGTGGCAACGGCGGTGATGGCGGCGCGGTGCTGGTCAGCGCAAGCGGCAACATATCGTTCGGCGCCGGCGCCGACATGACGATCCACGCCCAGGGCGGCGACGGTGGCAACGGCGGCTATGGCGCCGGTGGCGGCACGGGGCCCGATGGCGGCGACGGCGGCAAGGGCGGTGAAGGCAACCTGCAGGCCGGCGGCAACATTTCACTCACCGGGGGCGCGTTGACCATCAACGCCCACGGCGGTAGCGGCGGCTACACCGAGGCCGAATACTACGGCGCGGGCGCAGGCAGGGGCGGCGACGGCGGCGACGGCGGCGACGCGCGGCTCCTGGCGGGTGGCAACATCGTCATTAACGGTGCGAGCGTGAACCTCGATGCCTACGGCAATGTCGGTGGTGACGGTGGATACGGCGCCTATCAAGGCGGCGATGGCGGCAACGGCGGCAACGGCGGCACGGTTCTGGTTCAGGCCGGAGGCTCCGGCGGCGTGACGATCAGCAGCGGCAACCTCATCATGAATGCGGCCGGCGGCGACGGCGGCGACGGCGGCAATGCCGGTAGTGATGGTTACGGCGGCCATGGCGGCAACGGCGGGGACGGCGGCCTGGCGAAGGTCCGGGCCACGGGAAGCGGCGACATCACCCTGAGCGGCGGCAGCCTCAGCATCTGGGCCGACGGCGGCAGCGGCGGCAACGGCGGCAATGCCGCCGGCTATGGTGGTTACGGCGGCCATGGCGGCAACGGCGGTGACGGCGGCCTGGCGAACGTCCGGGCCACGGGAAGCGGCGACATCACCCTGAGTGGCGGCAGCCTCAACATCTGGGCCGATGGCGGCAGCGGCGGTAGCGGCGGCACTGTCGCCGGCTATGGCGGCTACGGCGGCTATGGCGGCCCCGGCGGCGGCGGCGGCGATGTGGCGATCCAGGCATACTCGGGCAATGTGGTGCTCACCGGTACCGGCATCACCATCGATACCGGCGGCGGCTACGGCGGCAGCGGCGGCGGCGGCAGCGGCGCCGGCGGCTACGCCGGCAGCACCCTGATTTCAGCCGGCGGCGACATCGACATGTCGTCGACATCCATGTACGGCGGGTCGATAACCGGCGGCCTGGCGCTGGCGGCGGGCGACACGCTGTGGGTGAACGAGAATATTTCCATTGACGACAGCCTCATGCTGATAGGCGGCACGGTGGTCGTCGCCGACGGCAAATACGCCGAATCGATGAACAATGTCGCCGTCTTTGCCGGCACGTTGACTCTTGCCAACGGCGCCGAGATTTATTCCGACTACAACCTCGGCGTTTATGCCGGCGAGATCAACCTGACGAGCGGGGCCGGCTTGTATGCCCTCAACGATGTCGTGATCGTAACTGGCGGCCTGAGCATGGATGCCGCCACGATACAGGCCTATGAGGGCATGGTGACGATCGGATCGGCGGGCAACATCACGCTGGAAAACGGCTCGTTGATCCGCGCCGGGACCGATATCAAGCTCAACCTGACCGGACCCGAATCGCTGTTGACGCTCAACTCCATGGCCGGCGGCACGGCTTCCTCCATCTGGGCCAACAGTCCCGACACGA
>JAIOPW010000513.1 GCA_021413665.1 Rhodocyclales bacterium
ATGCAGGGCATCGGCCTCGGCCTGTTCCTGGCCAAGCGCCTCAACCCGATGGAAATCTTCGGTGGCCACGGCGTCAAGGATCTCAAGGGATTCCACGCCATCATCGCCAAGGCGAAGGAAATCGAGGATCGCAAGAAGGGCTTCAGCGCCTGAGGAGGCACTAAAAATGGCAAAGAAAGAATATGCGTTCTACCCCGGCTGCTCCTCGCAGCTCAAGGCCTCGGCATCGAACTACCTGGTGTCGACCCACTCGATGTGCGAGAAGCTCGACATCAAGCTGACCGAGATTCCGGACTGGAACTGCTGCGGCGCCTCGGTCGGCTATTGCGAAGGCGGCGAACTGCCACGCATCGCCATCAACGCGCGCAACTTCGCCCAGGCCGAAACGCACCTGCCGGGGCAAGACATCGTCGCCACCTGCGCCGCCTGCTGGCTGGGCGCGCGCGAATCCAAGGAACGCCTCGACGGCTCGGCGCAGTTGATGAAGGAAACCAACGAGGCCCTGGCCGCCGCGGGACTGCACTACAGCGGCGGCGCCAATGTGCGCCACATGGTCGAAGTGCTGATCGAGGACTTCGGCTACGATGGCCTCAAGCAGCCGATGAAGAAGTCGCTGGAAGGCATCAAGTTCGCCGGCTACGTCGGCTGCCAGACCAACCGCCCCTTCGGCATCGTCGGCGAATCTTTCGAGAACCCGCTCTACCTCGACAAGATGGTCGAAACCTTCGGCGGCGAAGCGCTGACCAAATACGACCAGAAGGTCACCTGCTGCGGCGGCGCGCTGGCATTTTCCGAACCCGAAAAGAGCCAGAAGCAGATCCGCGACATCGTCGAATCGGCCTACGATGCCGGCGCCGAAATGATCGTCACGCCCTGCCCGCTGTGCCAGGCCAACGTCGAGGTGTATCAGTCGGAAATCAACAAGAAGCAGGGCACCAAGTTCAACATGCCGGTGCTCTACTACTCGCAATTGATGACCATCGCCTACGGCGGCAGCGCCAAGGACGCCGGCCTCAACGGCCAGTTGATCCGGGCGGAAAAGCTGGAAAAGATCGCCGGCAAGTAA
>JAIOPW010000542.1 GCA_021413665.1 Rhodocyclales bacterium
CCGGCCTGACCGAGCAGGGTGACGAAGTCGATCTCGGGATTCATCAGCAGGTTGAGGGCGAAGTTCTGTTCGCGGTTGCGTGCGGTGATGCCCCAGACGGCGTTCTTGGCGTGGCTGTAGTCGATGATGGTTTCGAGTTCCGCCGTCTTGCCGGCGCCGACTCTTACCCATGCCTGGAGGGGTTGCGCGCCTTCCTGCCAGACGAATTCATTGACCAGCAGGTCGGGACAGAGCGGACCCCGGATGCGGTAATAGGTGCGGCTGTCCTTCTTCCAGGATTCGAGGCCCTTGCCATGGCTGTCCCAGAAATCCGGCGGCAGTTCGAGGGTGCCGGTGTAGAGGAGATCGGTATCCTCAAGCACCTTGTCGTTGAAGTAGTCCTGTGCTTCGAGGCCGAGTGCCCTGGCCTTGATGCGCATGTTGATGTCTTTGGAGACCAGGATCACCGGGCGCTTGGGATGCTTCTGCCCGAGGAACATGACGACGCCGATGATCTGGTTGTCGGCCTTGGCGGTCGGCAGCGAAATCGGCAGGACACCGTTGATGGCTTCGGTCTGCAGGAACAGGTGGCCGGTGGCGAGTTCGCGCGAGGGACCGGTGAGGGGGATGCCATGGGCCATGTCGTGCTCGGCGCCGGTGACGATTTCGTCCATCAGGCGGCTGGCCTGGCGCGCGTTGCGCGCGACTTCGGACATGCCCTTCTTGTTGGCGTCGAGTTCTTCCAGCGTCATCATCGGCACGTAGATGTCGTGCTCTTCAAAACGGAAGAGGCTCAATGGATCGTGCATCAACACGTTGGTGTCGAGCACGAACAGCTTGGTGGCGGGATTCTTCGCAATCTTGGCGCGCTTGGCGTTCATGAAAGCCTCAAAGCAAGGGTGGGCGAGGATGGGGCAAGGCTCACGATAGCCAGCCTGCGAGTTGCGGAAGGCGGAGGGAGAGGCCCGAATACGGGCCTTATTTTGGCTTAAGCGCCGAAATTACAGGCGGCGCACTGCTTCCAGCACGGTGGCGGCATTGCCGTCCGCCTTGGTCGAGCGCCATTCCTTGCGCAGGATGCCGCCGGCGTCGATCAGGAAGGTGCTGCGCTCTATGCCGAGCACCTTCTTGCCATAGAGCATCTTGTTCTTGACCACGTCGAACATGCGGCAGAGCACGCCTTCGATGTCGGATATCAGCTCGAAGGGCAGCCCGAGCCTTGCCTTGAAGCTTTCGTGCGACTTCAGCGCATCACGCGAAACGCCGACGACGACGCAGCCGGCCTTGACGAAGTCGGCATGCAGGTCGCGGAACTGCTGCGCCTGCGTGGTGCAGCCCGGCGTGTTGTCCT
>JAIOPW010000042.1 GCA_021413665.1 Rhodocyclales bacterium
GACGATGCGATCGCCGCCGACGAGATCTTTACCACACTGATGGGCGACGACGTCGAGCCGCGCCGTGCTTTCATCGAATCGAACGCGCTGTACGCCCGCAATATCGACGTCTGAGGCATGTTTCCGACCTTCCGGCCGGGAACTCGTAGCCACACGGATTAGAGGGCGATACCTAACCAGGGAGGAGCGATCGCCATAAAATGGCCTTGTCTCCTCCTCTGATCCGCAAGGATTGGAATTAACCCGGTACAACGGTATCGGGTTTTTTTTACCCTTTTCTTTCGCCTCGGTCCTGTGCTTACCAAGGCGCCGCCAGAGCGGACGTTCCCTTGTTGTTGCGCCGCAGCGATTTCTCTTGACAAATCCCCTGCACACCATAGAATGGCGCCGATATTGCGGTGCACCAATTGTTTGCCCGCAACGCTGAAAGAATCCATTCGGGCGTGCTACCGCCAATCCCGACTCTTTTCAGGAGATCACCCTGCAAAAGGAATTCCGACAAATCGCCACGACCGGAACAGTCGAATCCAAAGCGTTCCTGGCTACCGGCGATATGCCCGACAGACTGCGGCATTGATCCCGCACTGAAAGCAGCAAAGGAGAAAACTTGTCTGCAACCCTGTCCCGAAAGTACTTGATGGCACGCGGCGTCAGCGCCTTCCTGCATTACCTGCATCTCGACCTGGCGATGACCGGTCTGGTACTGCTAATCCTTTTCGCAGGCGGCATCGCAAACCAGTTTGATGTCGTTCGATCGATCGGTGCCGTGGTACCGAACTTTTCAATCCCGGCCGCTGGCGCGGCGCCCCTTCGGGTGGCGGATTCCGCGACACAACCGCTTACGCCGGCCATGAGAGCCGCCCTGGATTCCGTCGTGCAGCGCTATCGTGTGTCTGCCGAGGCGCTGCAACCGGTGTTCGGGGCCGTCCAATCGGTTGCCCGCGAACGAAACCTCGATCCGCTCTTGCTGATTGCGGTCATCAGCATCGAATCCCGGTTCAATCCCTTCTCCCAGAGTTCAATGGGTGCCCAGGGTCTGATGCAGATCATCCCGCGCTACCATCAAGAAAAAATTCCGCAAGCAGCCGGCGAAACGCCCTTTCTCGATCCTGTGACCAATGTCCGGATCGGCGCCCACATCCTTCAGGAGGCCATCCGGCGCCAGGGCGGACTGGTCGAAGGCCTGCAGTACTACGCCGGCGCAGCCGATGATGAAGAAAAAGTCTATGCGAACAAGGTGTTGGCTGAGAAGCTTCGTCTCGAACAGGCGGCACGTCGCCGAGACGGCGCCACTGCCTGAAATCTGAAGAACCCTTGGCCGGCAGCCGGATTCGATTTGCCCGAATGAAATGAATGGCTATGCTGAAAAGGAGGTAGGCTGTACCTTCAAGGTGTGAAACAGGGGATAAAAAGTGTCGCCGACGAGCAGTACTCATGATGTGATGGCCACAACGCCATCGGCCCTTCGCTCGCGCGAGGACGCATCTGCGGGCAGGACCGTGTTCGAGATGCGTCGTGAGCTGGTGGATGCCCAGGTCAATGTGCTGCGCATATATCTGGAAAAGAGGTCCGTCGCAGAGCTTCTGGAAGCGGTCGACAGGCTGGTCGAATGCGCCGACGCCAGTTTCAGGGAAGAGGAAACACAGATGGCGCCTTCGACGCCATCTCCCGATTCGCGGCACCGGGAAATGCACAAAGAGGTCCTCGTCCAGATGGACCTGTTGCGGCGCGAGGTAATGGATTTTGACCGGGGCCGCATTTTGGCGCAGTTGATTCTCGTCGATCGTTGCCTGACGACGCACATAACCGATGCCGTAGGCGTGTCCGACAGCCAACGGCTCGATCGCGTCCCGGAGCACGAAGCCACCGCGGCCTGAGTTGCCGGGTTGCCAACCAGAGATGCATGCGGGCTGCTTGTGACGTGTCGTCGCGCGCCGGCAAAGAGGCCATCCGGGCGATGGCCATGATTTATGTTCCGTAAAAAAGGGAGTCGGTGGTCATGTCGCTGAAGAATTTGATGGTGCATCTCGATCAGGGCGAGCGCACTGCGGACAGGATTAACCTGGCCGTATCGCTGGCTCGCCGGCACCAGGCGCGGTTGCTGGGTGTATTCGGGCAGCGCGGCCAGGCGCAACAGGTGGGAGTGGTTGCTGCCTGGCCAAGCCAGGCCTATGCCGAGGCCCGCGATGCCAGCAAGGCGCTGTTCGAGAACCTGACCGCGGGGCTGCCGGCAGCCGAGTGGCACGATATCAACCGGGGCAGCGATGCGGAAGTCGTGCGCAATGTCATCAACCTTGCCCGTCATGCCGACCTCGTAATCCTCGGCCAGCATGACGAACGGGTCAAGGCCCACGCGCCGGAAGAGCTGGTGATGGAGGTGATCCTCGATTCCGGCCGCCCGGTGCTCATCGTGCCGTATGCGGGCAATTTCACCGAAGTGGGCAGGCATCCGCTGATCGCCTGGAACGACGCTCGCGAGGCGGCTCACGCGCTCAACGATGCCCTGCCTTTGATACAGGACTGCGACGAAGCCATGGTCCTTTCCTTTGCCACGCGTCGCGAAGAAGGCGAGTCGTCCTGCAACGAAGTGGCGCGCCATCTCCTGACCCACGGCGTCAAGGCCCGGTCGGAAGTGATGCTGGTGCAGGACTTCGGCATCATGGACATGCTGCTGAACCGGGTAACCGATCGCGGCGCAGACCTGTTGATAATGGGCGCCCACGGCCATATCGGCTTCCCCTTTGTCAGTCGCGGCGGCGGCACCCGCTACATTCTTCGGCACATGACCGTGCCGGTGCTGATGGCCAACTAGCGCCGCGTGCCGCCCCGTCTCTCCGGCGGGGCCGCCAAAGCGCCACCCATCGAAGCAATGAGCCGGCGTTCATTTCCGCTTTCCAGGGTTTACGGCTTGCTTGAACCGGGGCCGGTGTTGTTGCTCACCACCACGCACAAGGGCCGTTCCAATGTCATGGCCCTGTCCTGGCACACCATGATGGAATTCGAGCCGCCGCTGGTGGGTTGCGTCGTCAGCGGCCGCGACTTCAGCTTCGCCGCGCTGAAGGCGACCCGGCAATGCGTGCTCAACATCCCGACGGCGGAACTGGCATCGGCGGTGGTGGCCTGCGGCAACACGTCGGGCCGCACGCTCGACAAGTTCAAAAAATTCGGCCTGACGCCGCAGCCAGCCGAAACCGTCACCGCGCCCTTGATCGCCGAGTGCTACGCCAGCCTCGAATGTCGCGTGGTCGATACGCGGTTCATGAACCGCTACAACTTCTTCGTCCTCGAAGTGCAGAAGGCCTGGGTCGATCCGGCGCAGCGGAACCCGCGCACCCTTCACCACCGTGGCCGCGGATCCTTTTTCGTCGCCGGCGAAACGATCCGGCTGGCGTCACGGATGAAATAGGC
>JAIOPW010000517.1 GCA_021413665.1 Rhodocyclales bacterium
ACTGCGTCACTTGTTCACCGGCATGACGAACTCGGGGCCTTTGGACTCGGAACCGGGCCAGCGCTGCATGATGCTCTTGTAGCGCGAATAGAAGCGCACGCCTTCCTCGCCGTAGATATGGTGGTCGCCGAACAGGCTGGCCTTCCAGCCGCCGAAGGAATGCCAGGCCATGGGCACCGGAATCGGCACGTTGATGCCGACCATGCCGACCTCGATCTTCTGCACGAAGGCCTGGGCCGTGCCGCCGTCGCGGGTGAAGCAGGCAACGCCGTTGGCGAAGGTGTGGCGGTTGATCAACTCGACTGCGGCAGCGAAGGTCGGCACCCTCACCACGCACAGCACCGGACCGAAGATTTCCTCCTGATAGATGCTCATCGCAGGCGTGACGTTGTCGAACAGCGTCGGGTTGATGAAGAAGCCCTGCGCCAGTTCGCCGGTCAGTCCTTGGCGACCGTCCAGCAAGAGTTTCGCGCCTTCCTGCACGCCGGCGGCGATGTAGCCGGCCACCTTGTCGCGATGGACGGCGGTCACCAACGGCCCCATGTCCACATTCGCCGTGTCGCCAGCGCCGACTTTTAGTTTCTTCGCGCGATCTACGACGCGGGCTATCAGGTCGTCGGCGCAACTGCCGACCACTACGGCTACGGAGATGGCCATGCAGCGTTCGCCGGCCGAGCCGTAGGCGGCACCGATCAACGCGTCGGCCGCGCCATCAAGATCGGCGTCTGGCATCACCACCATGTGGTTCTTCGCCCCGCCCAGCGCCTGCACGCGCTTGCCGTGGGCAATGCCGATCTGCTGGATGTATTTCGCGATCGGCGTTGAGCCGACGAAGGACACCGCCTGCACATCAGGGTGTTCGAGCAGGGCATCGACCGCCTCCTTGTCGCCCTGCACTACATTGAAGGCGCCCGCCGGCAGGCCGGCTTCGCGCAGCAGTTCGGCCGCCAGCATCGACGGCGAGGGATCGCGCTCGGAAGGCTTGAGGACGAAGGTATTGCCGCAGGCCAGCGCCATCGGCGCCATCCACATCGGCACCATGAAGGGAAAGTTGAAGGGCGTGATGCCGGCCGTCACGCCCAGCGGCATGCGCTGGTTCCAATGGTCGATGCCGCCGCCGATGCCGTGCGAATGCTGGCCCTTGAGCAATTGCGGAATGCCGCAGGCGAACTCGATGACTTCCAGCCCGCGTTGCACCTCGCCCAGCGCATCGGGCAGGGTCTTGCCGTGCTCGGCGCTGAGCAGCCGGGCGAGATCATTGGAGTATTGTTCGACCAGATCGCGGAACTTGAACATCACCCGGGCGCGCCGCTGCGGCGCCGCCGATCCCCAGTCGGCAAAGGCCGCGCGCGCCGCCGCGACGGCGCGATCGACATCGGCGCGCGAGGCCAGCGCGATCTTTCGTGCGACGCGGCCCTGTGCCGGATTGAAAACCTCGCCGCGGCGGGTGCCGCTGCCGGCATCCGCCTGACCGGCGATCCAGTGGCCGACGAGATCGGCGGCATTGATGAATTGCAGGCTCATGGTTTTCCCCGGATTGTGGCAATGAGTGGCATTGCAGCGTGATGCCGTGCCGAAGTCAAGTCGCGCGACGCGACACGTGCCAGGCATTCAGGGAATGACAAATGCCCGACCGCAAGGGCGGGCCGGGCAACATCCGCCGCTGACGACTACTTGCCGCCGAAGAAACGACGCAGGGCGCCGCCCATCCAGCCGGAGTGGTTCGCGGCTTCGGTTTCCTTGAGCTTGTCCGCGCCCATGTTGGCGATTACCGCCGCCGAATAATCCATATCCTCGCGCTTGATGTGATTCATCAGCCACGTGACCAGGGTGTTCTGCATGTCGCCGGC